>CAWUKF010000184.1:0-5338 GCA_963922745.1 uncultured Sphingomonadales bacterium | reverse complement strand
GCGGCGCGGTGAATATCATCGACAAGAGAATCCCGCGCGACGTGCCGGAAGCACCCTTTCATCTCGATGCGCTGGCCGGCTACGGCAGCGCCGCCAACGACCGCAGCGCGGCCGGCTCGATCGATGTACCGCTAACCTCGCATCTGGTTTTCCACGTCGATGGCAGCGCCCGCAAGACCGATGATGTCAAGATTGGCGGCTTTGTCTATTCCCCTGCCCTGCGTGGCGAATTGCTCGACGCAGCGGCGCTGGCAGCAGACGGTGGCGACACCGCCGGTGCGGCACAACTGACCGACCGCGCCAATCGCAGCGGCACCGTACCCAACACCGCAAGCCTGACCAAGACCGCTGCCGCCAGCCTCGCCTATATCGGCGATGGCGGCAATATCGGCTTTTCGGTCAGCCGCTACGAAAGCGATTATGGGGTGCCAGAAAGGCCCGGCCTCGATACCGGCCCCGAAGCGCCGCCGGTCACCATCGGCCTCAAGCAGAACCGTGCCGACCTCCGCGCCTCGGCCGATCTGCCGGGATTCTTCGAAAATATAACGCTGCGCGCCGGCTATTCGGACTATCAGCATACCGAATTCGAAGGGTCGGAAGTCGGTACGATCTTCAAGGTCAAGGGCCTCGAAAGCCGTCTCGAACTGACCCAGGCGGATCATGACGGCTGGCGCGGCGTGGTCGGCGCGCAATTGCTTGCCCGCGATTTCAACGCGATCGGCGAAGAAGCCTTTGTCCCCAAGAACAGCATCGAGAGCGCGGCCATCTTCACGCTGCAAGAACTGGACCTCGGCGCAATCCAGCTGGAAGGCGCGGCGCGCTTCGACCAGACGGCGATCCGGGCGCCGGTGATCAATTTTGACCGCAGTTTCGGGACATTTTCCGGCGCTTTCGGTGTTGCCTATCTACCGGGCGAAGCCGGCCTGAAATTCGGAGTCAACCTGTCGCGGTCGGCCCGGGCACCATCGGCGGAAGAACTGCTCTCCAACGGTCCGCATGTTGCAACCGAGGCGTTTGAAATCGGCAACCCCGATTTCATTACCGAGAAAAGCTGGGGCGGTGAACTGTACGCGCGCTACAACGACGATATCTTCGCGCTGAGCGCGACGGTTTATGGCAACCTGTTTTCTGACTATATTTTCGAAGCGGAAACGGGCGCCGTCGAGGACGGGCTGCCGGTCTTCCAGTATTTCCAGCAGGACGCGACCTATTACGGCTTCGAAGCCTCGGGTTCCGCGAAATTTGCTACCGTCGGCAATTTCGATCTGACGGCCAATATGGTGTCTGACCTGGTCCATGCATCGATCGACAACGGCGGCGGCCCGATCCCCCGTATTCCCCCGTTCCGTCTGCTCGGCGGGCTGGAAGCAAACAGCGACCATTTCGACCTGCGCGGAGAGGTCGAATGGTCGGCCAGCCAGAACCGGATCGCAGCATTTGAAACGCCGAGCGACAGCTTCACGATAGTCAATGCCTCGGCGGCATGGCGTCCGTTCGGCAAGGGCGGCAACCTGACCCTGCTAGCATCAGCCAACAATATTTTCGACGTCAACGCCCGCCGTCATGCGTCGTTCACTAAAGACTATGTACCCTTGTCCGGTCGTGATATTCGCGTCAGTGCAAAGTTCAGTTTTTAGGATATTTTGAAATGCAGAAAATTACCGCAGCAATCTTGATCTCGACCATGCTTCTGCTCAGCGCCTGCGCCACCGTCAAGGGTGTCGGGCGGGACATCGAGTCGGTTGGCGAGGCTGGCCAGGACGCCATCGACTGATCACCATCAGCCCTGAGCCTGTTGAAGCACGCGTCCCGGAGGAGAGGCGTCGTTCGACAGGCTCACCACTGACGGAAACAGGCTCGACATCTTGTTCAGGATGATATGATTTCGCGCTTCTTCTTGCGGTCGGTGAACCACATGATCACCAGCGAACCCTCATAGAGCAAGACCAGCGGTATGCCGAGCATCAGCTGCGATACCACATCCGGCGGCGTGAGAATCGCGGCCAGCGCAAAGGCTCCGACGATCATGTATCGGCGCATACCCTTCAGCTGCTGGCGCGTCACGATGCCCGCCCGGTTGAGCAGCAACAGCAGCACCGGCAGCTGGAAACAGACCCCGAATGCGAGGATGAACTGCATCACCAGCGACAGATAATCGCCCATCGCCGGCAGGGCTTCCTGCCGCAGGCCGCCCACCGGCCCTTCAAATCCCAGAAAGAATTTGAACGCCGTCGGCATGACGATGAAATAGGCCAGCGATGCGCCTGCGATGAACAATATCGGTGTCGCGATCAGAAAGGGCAGAAACGCCTTCTTCTCGTTTGCGTAGAGACCCGGCGCAACAAATGCCCACAGTTGGTTAGAAATGATCGGGAAAGCGAGAAAGAAGGCCGCAAACATCGCGACCTTGATCTCGACGAAAAAGGCTTCGTACAATTTGGTATAGATCAGCTTGCCTTCACCGGCCGGAAAGGCGTCGGTCAGCGGCTGGACCAGAATCCCGAAAATCTGGTCGGCGAAAAATATGCTGACCAGAAAGGCGACGAGCAACGCTGCAACCGACCAGAGCAGGCGCTGGCGCAGCTCGATCAAATGCTCGATCAAAGGAGCCTTGCTGTCATCGATATCGGGTTTGCTGGGATCATTCATAGCTTGGCATCACCAGCGGGCGGTGGCAGCGGTCGGTCATCATCCGCATCCGATGGACCCGGCTCGCCGACCGGCGGGCCATCCAGCGGCTCCATCCGCGGCTCCTGTTCCTCAAGGTCGCCGGGAACGGCCGGATGCTCCCGCATGATCCGTTCATTTTCCGAAGCCCATTTCTTTTCCATTTCCTGAAGCTCGGCTTCGCGGACCATGGCATCAAGGCCGGTGCGGAAATTCGCCATCATGCCCCGCGCCTTGGCCATCCATCTGCCGGCGGTCGCGAGAGCGCGCGGCAATTCCTTGGGACCAATGACCACAGTGGCAATGATCGCGATAATCGCGATCTCGGATATCGAAAGGTCAAACATTGTTTATGCGGCCCTCAGTGCAAAGGCCAGCCAGATCATCCGGCCGTCTTGTCAGCGGTTTTGCTGGTCTCTGGCGATGTGTCGCCGGGCTTGCTGTCAATCTGCGGGGCCGGCGGAGCAGGCTTGGCCGCACTCGCTTCTTCCTCGGTGATGCCCTGCTTGAACGAGCGAATGCCCTTTCCGACATCACCCATCATCTCGGAAATCCGGCCGCGACCAAACAGAATGAGCACCAACGCCGCTACAATTAAAATCTGCCAAATACTCGGTTGCATGCGATATTCTCCTTATGCAGCCTATTTAAGCGCTTTCTTCCTGCTTTTCCAGCAAAACACCATCATTCCCGGCAAACTCTTCATCCTCCGCCTCATCGGACTCCTGCTGTGCTTCGCTTTCCGCTTCGGTTTCCATTTCCATCTGTTCCAGCACCAGATCAACCGGATCGAGCAGTCCCGCAGCTCTCAGATCATCAATGCCCGGCAGATCCCGGCGACTTTGCAGTCCGAAATGGGTCAGAAATTCGGCGGTAGTCGCATAGATCAGCGGTCGGCCCGGCACTTCGCGGCGTCCCGCCGGTCGCACCCATCCCGTTTCCATCAGCACGTCGAGCGTTCCCTTGGCCACCTGGACCCCGCGGATCGCCTCGATTTCGGCGCGGCTGACCGGCTCGTGATAGGCGATGATTGCCAGCGTTTCCATGCCGGCGCGGCTAAGCTTGCGCAATTCGGCCCGCTCGCGGCGCAGCAGGTGGGACAAGTCCTGCGCAGTCTGGAAATGCCAGCGGTCGCCGGTCCTGACCAGCACGATTCCGCGATGCTGAAAATCTTCCTGCAGGTCCGCCAGTATCTGGCGGATATCGAGTTCGTCCCCGACATAGGCCCTGATGTCAGCGATCGTCATCGGTTTTTCCGACGCAAACAAGGTTGCTTCCACGGCGCGCTTGCCGATGTCCATGGACTCGGCCTCCGGTTCGATCAGGCTGGTGTCTTCCATATCGTCCTTACCCATATGTCGTTGCCTTGATCCGCAGCGGTGCAAAACTGCCTTCCTGCTGCAGTTCGAGCTTTCCCTGCCGCGCGAGTTCGAGCGTTGCCAGAAAGCTGGATGCAAGCGCCGATTTGCGCAGCTCGGGAGGCGCGCCTGGCGGCAGGAAGTGGCGGATATCCATCCAGTCGATCGCCTCGCCCAGCATCATCGACACCCGCGCCAGCGCATCTTCCAGTGTCATCACCATCCGTTGCCGGACGATGTGAATGGCCGGTGCACCGCGCACCTTCACCCGCGAGTAAGCGGAAATCAGGTCATAATATTCGGCCTGCCACTGCCGTTCCTTCACCACCCGCAGGCCTTCCGGTGCGCCGCGCAGGAAGACGTCCCGACCGATCCGGTCGCGGGCCAGCAGCCGCGAACCCGACTCCCGCATCGCGTTGAGCCGTTCCAGCCGCATCTGCAACCGCAGGGCCAGTTCTTCGGGGGACGGGTCAATTTCTGGGTCCTTGGGCAGCAGCAGGCCGGATTTCAGATAGGTCAGCCAGGCCGCCATCACCAGATAGTCTGCCGCCAGTTCCAGCCGGAGGGTCTGGGCGCTGGCGATATATTTGAGATATTCCTGGACCAGTTCGAGGATCGAAATTTCGCGCAGATCGACCTTCTGGTTGCGGGCCAGCGCCAGCAGCAGATCGAGCGGCCCTTCCCAGCCGTCGATATTCAGTGTCAGCGCGTCATCGTCGGCCACCGGTTCGGGCGGGAAAAAGAAACCCTCTTCTGACACCGCCCCGCTCATGCCGCAGCCGCCATCAGCCCGTCGCGCCGGGCGAGCAACCCATCCAGTTCGTCGCCGGATTCCGGGTCTCTTGTGTCGGCAATCGTCGACATCGCCCGGTCGAGCCGCTGCCGGGTCTTGCCGGACATCGGCGCCAGCTTCTCGGCGATGCCGATCATGTCGTCCATCTTCGCCCAGCAGTTGAGCGCAACATCGCAGCCCGCCTGTTGCGCGCGCTCGGCCCGCTCCGGCACCGTCCCGGACAGCGCCTCCATGTCGAGATCGTCGGTAAACAGCAGGCCGTCAAAGCCGATCCGGTCACGGATGATATCCTGCACCACGGTTTGCGAGAGCGTCGACGGCGTCTCGGCATCCCAGGCGGTGAACAGCAGATGCCCAGTCATCCCCATCGGGGCCTGATTCAAGGCGCGAAACGGGACAATATCCAGCTCCAACTCCTCGTCGCTGGCGGTCACCGTCGGCAACGCCTTGTGCGTATCGACGCTGGTCCGGCCATGGCCGGGCAAATGCTTGACCACGCCGACCACGCCGCCGCGCTGCA
>CAWUKF010000183.1:0-5350 GCA_963922745.1 uncultured Sphingomonadales bacterium | reverse complement strand
GCCGCTTGAACGAGGTGCTCCGGTTTTGGCGGCACCAACCGATAGCCTCGAACTGCCTCAAAATTTGGTGGATGAAACGAAAACCAGTGCTCCTCTGGTGACACGGTCGGGACCGGAAGAGATGAAGCTGCCAGATTCGCGTGACCTTCCGATCGCCCCTCTATCGGCAAATGCCAAGGATGGGCGCGCTCCGGTGCCTGTCGGTTCGCCATTGGTCGGCGTGGCCTTCAAGCTCGCCGATAGCTCAGGCGAAGCGGGCAAGGTGGAGCCGCTCTATCCGCTGGCAGAGCGGTCGGGACGGGTAGAGACGAAGACACCAGTCTCGCGTGACCTTTCGATCGCTTCCCTGTCGGCAGCATATGGTTCCGTCCCGGCCCCGCGGACAGCGCGGTCGGGAGGCGAAGGAGCCAAAGCGGCGGACGCTAACGTCCTGTCGATCGCCTCTCTTTTCGCTGACGCCAAGGACGCACAAGAGCCGGTGCCTGCCGGTTTGCCCCTCGACGTCAGGGCGGCAAAGCGCGCGGGCGCCCATGAGGAATCGGCCATTGTGGAGCCGCCTAAGGGAAGAACGGCAGAATCAGTAGTCAACCAGCTGCCTTTGACAAGCGTTCCCGCGATGCCGACCGTCCGCGAGCCGGTGCAGGCAAGCGCGCCCTTTGATTTGCTCGGCCCGCGCGTGGCAGAACGACTTGCCGCCGAGATCACCAATATGTCGGCCAATGGCGAAACCAAGAAGTTTGAAATCAATCCCCGCAACCTGGGCCGGATGGAAATCATGTTCACCACCCGCGGAGCGACCGAGATTATCGAAATCCAGACGGACCACCGCTCTGCAAAGGACGTTATCGTCCAGCACAGCCATATCCTCCAGGACATATTGAAATCGCAGGGTCGCGACGATCTCACGTTTCGGGTCGATGTGAAGGACAATATGCAGGGATCGCCCAGGTCAGAGAACGGCAATCTTGCGCATCAGGATAACCGCGATGGGCGGGAGCAACAGTCGGTACCGCAGCGACCAGGTCGAACCGCATCCGAGCTCGACAGCGGATCCGAAAGCCAACCCGTCTCGGACCACAGCCGGTACGCGTGAATTTAATCTCCTAATCTGAAATTTCAAAATCCAGAGGTCAACATGTCAGACACCAAAGCAAAAGACGAAAAACCGAAGAACAAGAAAAAGGGCAAGATGAAGACGTTGCTCCTCGCGTCGGGACTGATCCTCGTTCTGGGTGGCGGTGGTGCAGCCGGAGGCTTCTATGCGGCAGGGATGCTGGGTGGAGAGCACGAAGAGCCAGAAGATCCAAACAGGCCGAAGATCATCCTGAAAGACGGGACGCAGGTCAGCGAAAAAGAGGTGAAGCATTCACTGCCCAAGGAGTCTTCCAGCGATTTCAAGATAACCTATCACCAGATTGAACAGCCTTTTACGTCCAATCTGTCAAATTCCGACAGCTTCGCCCAATTGTCGCTGGCGGTATCCACTTTTTATGATGAGCGCGTGTTCGAGAATGTGGTCAATCACGAGGTCGCCATTCGGTCGGCGGTACTCATGGAGTTGGGACAGCAGAATGCCGACGATCTTGAGCAACCAGAAGGCAAGATGCGTCTGAAGCGAAAACTGCGTGATATCATCAATGAGACCCTCAAGGAAAAGGCCGGTTTTGGCGGCATCGAGGATGTTTATTTCACGAATATGGTTGTCCAGTAACGACTTCGGAAAGCAGTACCGTCATGACCAGTGTCCCACCTTCCGCGACAGAGACCGTTTCTGCCCCACCAAGGGCCGATAGCGAGACCGCTCCGGCCAATCACAGCTTGCTGAAAAAAGGTGGTCAGGACGACCTCCTGATGCGCGCCTATCAGAAGGTCGAGCGAAAATTCGATGCACTGCTGGGCGGATATCTGTCCAACGTCCTCGATTGCAAAATGGATACAGAGCTTGGTCCAGCGACAAAGATGTCATTCATCGATTGGTTGTCCGGCCAGGCCGACGGCTCCGTGTATCTGGAATTTCATCTGGGTGCGTCCGACGGGCCGATCTTGGTGCGGATCGCTCGTACGTTCCTGACGGCGTCAGTGGATTGCTTTTTCGGCGGCCAGTTTGATGGTCAGGAATTTGCGGGTGGCGAGCTGAAGCGATCGGAAATCGCCATGATCGATCGACTGGCCGATGCCATAGCCGTTGCGCTGACAGAAGCATGGACAACGCTCTGCCACACAACGGTGCATTACAGAGGTTGCCGGTTTGGCGCCGACGAGATCGAGTTGGATCTGGAAAACGAAACGGTGCTCGTTTCACCAGCGGCTGTCACGCTGTCGGGACACAAGATCGCGGCGATGGACATCATTCAGACGCTTGACGGATTGAACGCGATCGAACCGCAACTCAATCGCCCGCTGCAAAAAGCAGTGAACGAGATTGATCCGGTCTGGAAAGCGGACCTTAAGGACTCCGTTGAACAGACCTTCCTGCCGGTTCGCTCCGTCCTGGGTCGTCCAACGATGCGTTTGTCGGAACTTTCCAGGCTTCAAGTGGGCGATATTCTGCCGGTTTCTCCAACCGACAATGTGCCACTGATTATCGGTGACCGGGTTTTCGCTCATGGCAGCATTGGCGAACAAAATGGCGGTGTCGCCTTTCAAATCAAACACTTTCTATAGGACCAGAAGATGAACGACATGACACATGACAGCGATATGCTCGATAATGCGCAGCCCACAAACCTGGGTGATGCAGCCACGCACGACCATTATCGCTTTCTATCCGATATCAAGGTCAGGCTTTCCGTTGAAGTAGGGAATGTCTCGATGACGATTTCCGAGATTATGGACCTGCGCGAAGGATCAGTTGTCGAACTGGACCGCCAGGTCGACCAGCTGATCGACATCAATGTGAACGGGACCCTGGTTGCGCGCGGCGAGGTGGTCCCGGTCAAGAACAAGTTCGGCGTCCGCATTGCAGAGATCGTGTCCAACGGCATGACCCGGGCCCGCGTGGAAAGGCGCAACTGATGACCTACTACATCATCAAGCTTTTCATCATGGTGCCGGTCATCGGTCTCCTGATTTTCGGATCACTGTGGCTGTATCGCAAATTTCAGCCGCAGATGATGATGCGGCAGAATTCAAATAGCCTCAACATAATCGAAACCATTCCGATGGGCGTGCAGAGCAAACTCGCTGTCGTGGATTTCGAAGGCCGGAAAATATTACTCGCTGTGACCCGCAGCGGGATCCAGAAGATCGACGCTCATCATGCGGACTAGTATGAAAATCATCTGCGGCTTGATGCTGTTTCTGGCTGCCATATGTGTGGCGGAACCGGCACTGGCGCAGGAGGCCGCTCCCGGCGCATCCGTCGCCCTGGAGAGGGCGCTGGATGACATATCCGGTGATGGGCAACCACTTAGTACAACATTGCAGATCCTGATCGTAATGGGTCTGATGACGGTGCTGCCGTCGCTCATTCTGATGATGACGAGCTTCACCCGGATCATCATCGTTCTGTCTATATTGCGCCATGCCCTCGGCCTACAGCAAACACCACCAAACCAGGTTCTTCTGGGTCTGGCGCTATTCCTTTCCATGTTCGTGATGGCTCCGCAGATCGAAAAGATCAACGAACAAGCGATTGCCCCTTATTCGTCCGATGAGATCGGCCTTTCCGAAGCGATCGAGAAATCCGGCACTATCATGCACGGGTTCATGACCAAACAAACGCGCCAAAGCGATCTCAAGCTGTTCATGGAACTTTCAGGCAAGACGGGTTTCGAGACGGCGGCCGATATTCCTTTCTCGATCATGCTTCCGGCATTCGTGACGAGCGAACTCAAGACTGCGTTCCAGATCGGGTTTCTTATCTTCCTGCCGTTTCTGATTATCGATCTCGTGGTCGCAGCCGTACTCATGGCCTTGGGCATGATGATGCTTTCGCCGGTGATCATATCCATGCCGTTCAAACTGCTGCTGTTCGTGATGATCGACGGCTGGGCGTTGACCATGGGCTCCCTCGCTGGCTCATTTGCGACCTGAGACATGACCGATAATCCAGATTTCTTCGTCGGCATTGCGCAGCAAGCGCTGTGGATCACCGCCCTGGCTGCAGCTCCGCTGCTGATCCCGGCGCTGCTGGTCGGGCTCGTGCTGGGCATGGTGCAGGCGGCCACTTCGATCAATGAACAGACCTTGAGCTTCGTTCCCAAACTGGTCGTGGTTGCCGCGGTTGTCGCCGTGTTCGGTGGGTCGATCCTGCTGCTGATCGCTGATTTTTCGAGGGAAATATTCGCCCGAATCCCGGATCTGCTACTGTGATTGCACCCGCGTTTTCGGAATTTGAGGGCCAGATGTGGCTCTGGTTGATGGCTATGATCAGACCGGGCGCGGCGATGGTTGTCGCACCGATCTTTGGCGCTGCCAACGTACCCGTGCAAATCCGGATCATTCTCGCTTTCATGATAGGTATGGTCGCAACCAATACGGTCGGCTTCGAATTGCCTGCCGATACGGCAATCAGCATGGGCAACATCCTGTTCATCCTCGGAGAAGTGGTGACTGGTCTGGCCATCGGATTTGCGCTGCAACTCGGCTATTCCAGTGTGCTGATTGCGGGAGAAACCATCAGCAATGCCATGGGACTGGGCTTTGCCAGCATGTCCGATCCACAAACCGGCCAATCGACGCCGGTCATCGGACAGTTTCTGACGATCTTTGCCACATTATTGCTACTGGCGATCGACGGGCATCTGCTGCTGATTGCGACCGTCGTCAAAAGTTACGCTGCGCTTCCCCCCGGCTTCGCAATGATGGATCGGAATATCCTGTACAGCATGGTCCAGTTCGGCGGCACGTTATTTTCAATGGGATTGCTGATCGCTCTGCCGGTGGGCGGCGCTCTCATTCTGATCCAGCTGATGATGGGGTTCCTGGCCCGTACCGCACCAGCACTCAACCTCTTTGCTGTCGGGATACCGGTAACGATCACTGCCGGCCTGATCGCGCTAGCGGTCACCGCTCCGATCATGGCAGACACAATCATCAGCGCGCTGGGCATGGGCCTTGATCAGGCGGCCTTCGTGGCGGGAGGCGGCTAATGGCTGAACAGTCACCCGGCGGCGGAGAAAAGACAGAAGCGCCAACCCCAAAGAAGATGCAGGACAGCGCCAAGAAGGGCGACGTCCTCCAGTCCCGAGACCTGGGAGGGGCTCTTGTTATTTTTGCCGGGACCGGTGCATTCCTGATGTTCGGCGGCCTGCTCTTCTCGGCCTTGGCCGAGATGGTGACGGACGCGCTGATCATCGAGCCCCAGGACATCGAGCACTTTGATGTCCGAGGCCGCAGTGCAGCGCTT
>CAWUKF010000182.1:0-5405 GCA_963922745.1 uncultured Sphingomonadales bacterium | reverse complement strand
CTATGCCGATCTGGCGGCGCGCACCAATAGCGAGATCGACGGCGACGCGCTCGACGCCCATGCCACGCCGGACGAACGCGGACGGCAGTTGCTGGTGCAGGCGGCAGAGGTGATGCGCCTGTCCGCCCGCGGTTATACCAGAATATTGCGGGTTTCCCGAACGATCGCCGATCTTGCCGGAGCCGACGCGATCGGGCGAATTCATGTAGCGGAGGCGCTCAGCTACCGGCGGCAGGCGCCGCGCAGCTAGTTCGGTTGACGGACGCGAGCCGACTCAGGCCGCCTTGTCATCCTCGCTCAACTGCAGCGGGATTGCCGCTTCGCTCAGGTTGAGAGTCGATTTGGCAAGATTCGGAGCGTTGCTGCTGCGATGTTTGAATTTGCCGTCAACATGGCCGCCTTGCTCGATCGTGACATTTTCATAGGTGACATCGCCGCCGATCCGGGCGGTGGACGCAATGGCCAGGTCGCCGGCATCGATCGAGCCTTCGACCGAGCCTGACAGGCTGGCGTTCTGGGCCACGATCGCACCCTTGATCTTGCTCGACGGTCCCTGGACCAGCGACAGGCATTTCACGTCGCCGATCACTTCGCCGTCGATATGGAGATCGACCTTCGATTCGATATTGCCGGTGATGACAATGCCATCGCCGATGATCGAAAAACTGGATCCGCTGCTACCGCTGCTTCTAGCCACGGTTGGCGCCTGACTGGGTGCGGCCTGGTGCTTTGGCACGTTGTCGTGCGATGGCTTTGACCTTGAGAACATCTGTATTCGCCTCCAAAAATGGCCGGGGGTTGATCGCGCGTCCGTTCAGCCGCACTTCGAAATGTAAGTGCGTTCCGGTCGAGCGTCCCGTGCTTCCCATAGCCCCCAATTGTATTCCCTGTTCGATTCTCTGGCCAACCTTCACATCGATTCGCGACAAGTGAGCGTAGCGCGTCATCAAGCCGTTGCCATGCGTGATTTCCACGGCCTTGCCGTAGCCTGATTTCCATCCCGCATGCGTGACTTTGCCGCCCGCAGCAGCCAGAATAGGCTGCCCCAGCGGACCCTTGAAATCGATGCCGCTGTGCATCGCGCCGCCGCCGGTGAACGGATCGCGCCGATAGCCATAGCTGCTCGTTATCATTCCGGTGCTGGACGGCTTGCCGGACGGTATGGCGATAAGAGTGCGTTCCAGCGAATCCATCCGCTGCAGCGCAAGATTCAGCCGTTCGAGGGTCGGATGCAGTTGCCGGTCCTTGTTCCGCGAAAAGGGAATCAGCGGGCCGCCCATGGCATCGGTCGAATTTTTCGTCAGCTTGTCCGGGTTCAGGCCAAATTTGCGAATCGCCTCGGCGGCCTGTTCGGTGCGCTGGACAGCTGCCATGGTCAGGCGTCGGGCAAAGCGAATTTGCCGCGCCTCGATGTTGGCGAGATGGCTGGCTTCCGGGAAAGCGGCGCTGATCTTCCGGGTATTTTCGGATAGCTGTTTATCGACCTGCTTCTGATCCGTTACCGCCGGCTGATCGCCGACAAATTGCTCGGTCATCTGGTCGAGAACGTCCTGCCGCCGCTTGAGATCGGCCGCAACATCGTCGATCGACGCCTTGTAGCTGGCCACGCGGCTTTCCGTGCTGTTCACGGCGGCTTCTTTCTCGGCCAGGGCCATGCGTTCGCCGGTAACGGTCAGCTGGTTGACCATCATGGCCAGGGTGACGATCAGCCAGAAGGCCAAGGCCGCCGCGACGGAATAGACCACGCGTTTCTGCAATTTCGCCGATATCGTGAGAAAGCGGACCTGTCCGTGCGATCGCATGAAAAACTCGCGATCGGTAAACATATGGTCCAGCCGGGCCTTTAGCCCTTGTCTGGTGTTTTGTTTGTGCATGACCCGCCGTTGTTATTCGTAATCCCCGCATCGCGGCTAGCAGAGGCTTGTGCGTGTGGCGAATCGCAGAGCGGTGACTCGTGACGAGTCGAACGAGTCGTGCGATGAATTGCGCAAACCAATGCAACCGCGTGATGATTCTGGCGTTGTGGCAGCCCAGATTGTCTTGGTGATGTCGGATTCTGCAGAGGCAATCCCGAGATTATGGGTTAAATTGCCGCCGCCGCCATGCTAGCAGCCGCCTATGACAGAACCTGCACAATTGATTATCGACATGGGGCGCAAGGCGCGCTCCGCCTTTTCCGAGCTGACTGGCGTGAGCGATGCGCAGAAAGCCGCGGCACTCACGGCGGCCGCCCGCCACCTCCGGTCCAGCCAGGACGATATTTTGGCCGCCAATCAGCGCGACATGGCAAGCGCTCGGGAGCGGGGCCTCAGCGACTCGATGCTCGACCGATTGATGATTGACGCGGAGCGACTGGAAGCCATCGCCGCAGCGGTCGACAATGTCGCGGCGCTTCCCGATCCCGTCGGACAGGTCATCGATAGTGCCGAACGGCCCAACGGTCTGGTGATGGAGCGCGTGCGCGTCCCGCTGGGGGTAATCGGCATCATCTATGAAAGCCGGCCCAATGTGACCGCCGATGCAGCGGCGCTGGCGTTGCGCTCGGGCAATGCGGTCATATTGCGGGGCGGCTCGGAAGCAATCCAGAGCAACGGCGCGATTTTCAAGGCGATGGTCGCCGGTGTGGTCGAGGCCGGGCTGCCCGCCGACGCCATACAGCTGGTCCAGACCACCGACCGGGCGGCAGTCGGGGCGATGCTTACGGCGAGCGGGCTGATCGACATCATCATTCCGCGCGGCGGCAAGTCGCTGGTCAAGCGGGTGCAGGACGAGGCGCGGGTGCCGGTGCTCGCGCATCTCGACGGCATCTGTCACACCTATATCGGCAAGGATGCCGACTCCGACAAGGCGCTGGCAATCGCCGTCAATGCCAAGATGCGCCGCACCGGCATCTGCGGCGCGATGGAAACCTTGCTGATCGACCAGGATTATCCCGCGCCGGGCCCTCTTGTGCGCGCGCTGCTGGAAGCCGGTTGCGAGGTGCGCGGCGATGATTCGGTGCTCGAACTGGACGAGCGGGTTGTTGCTGCCGACGAAGCGGACTGGGATACCGAATATCTTGCCCCCGTCCTGTCCGTCGGCATGGTCGAAGGCGTCGACGAGGCACTTGCCCATATTGCCGAACATGGCTCGCATCACACCGATGTGATCGTCACCGAAGACACGGCGATGGCCGAACGGTTCATCCTGCGCGCCGACAGCGCGATCGTGATGCACAATGCCTCGAGCCAGTTTGCCGACGGTGGCCAGTTCGGACTGGGAGCGGAAATCGGTATTTCCACCGGCCGGCTGCACGCGCGCGGGCCGGTCGCCCTCGAAGGACTGACCACCTATAAATGGGTGGTGCGCGGTACCGGGCAAACACGCCCTTGAATCCCGACGCTGCCCGGACATTCGCTGATGAATGGATAGAATGCTGGAACAGCCACGACCTGGATCGAATATTGTCACATTATGCTGACGATATATGCTTCCATTCCCCTCGCGCGCAACTGGTGACCGGGACGTCGCCGGTGAACGGGAAGCCCGCGTTGCGCGCTTATTGGAGCAAGGCGTTATCGCAATCGCCCGATCTTGAATTTTCGTTGATAGAATATTTTTTGGGCGTCGACTGCCTGTCTGTCCATTATGTCAATCATCGTGATCAGCGCGTGATCGAGACGTTTGTATTTGGCGAGCAGGGCCTCGTGACCGAAAGCATCGCCTGTTACCAGAGGCCGGACAATTCGTGAAAACCACCGGCCTGCTTGGCGGATCGTTCAATCCGGCGCACGGTGCGCATCGCTCGATCAGCCTGTTTGCCATCGACGAACTCCGGCTGGAGGAATTCTGGTGGCTGGTATCGCCTGGCAATCCACTGAAGGAAGGCGCAAAAGACATGGCTCCGCTCAACGCGAGGCTGGCTTCGGCGCAGATAATGGCGCGCCGCAGCAGGATCCAGCCAACTGCGATCGAACAGGACCTGGGCACGCGCTACACTTATGATACGCTGCGCGCGCTCGTCCGGCGCTACCCGAAGCGGCAATTTGTCTGGATCATGGGGGCTGACAATCTGGCCCAGTTCCACCGCTGGAAGGACTGGCGAAAAATAGCGCAATTATTGCCGATTGCAGTTATTTCGAGACCCGGCTATGATGACGATGCTTTTGCGGCTCCCGCAATGGCCTGGCTGCGGCGCTTCGTCCACCCCGCCAGCCAGCTTGGAAACTGGACCAGCTGGAGTACGCCGGCGCTGACATTCCTGCGCTATCGTCCCGACCCACGCTCGGCCACCGCGATCCGGATGGCCCGGCCCCATTGGCATCAGCAATATGAGGACCGCCGCGTCAGGGACGCGGTGACCCACCGGCTGATTGGCCCAGAAGATTAGGATTTACGTTGACGAAACCGAAGGTAAAAGTTCTGAAATCTGCCACTTCCGAGGAAGGAAAGGCGGAGTCCGACGCGCTCCATGCGCTGGTGATGAAATCGCTCGACGATGATCAGGCGCAGGACATCGTCTCCATTCCGCTGGCAGGAAAAAGCAATATCGCCGATCATATGGTCATCGCCGAAGGGCGCTCGACCCGGCAGGTCGCGGGTATTGCCCAGAAACTGGCCGAGCGGGTCAAGCAGGCCGGGGGCACCGTCAGGGTCGAGGGCCTGGCTAACGCCGACTGGGTGCTGATCGATGCCGGCGATGTGATCGTCCACCTGTTCCGGCCGGAAGTGCGCAGCTTCTACAATCTCGAACGGATGTGGGCCGTCGACGAAGAAGGCGAAGCGCCGGCTGTCGTCGAAGCCTGATATCGCCGGGCGATGAGACTGCATATCGTCGCCCGCGGCAAGATTGGCCGCAGTCCGGAAGCGGAGCTGGTCGACCGCTATGTCAAGCGGATCGGCTGGGACGTCAAGATCAGTGAGCTGCCCGATAAGGGCGGCAAATCGCCAAAGCTGCAGGGTGAGACCAAAATCATCGCGATGGACGAAACCGGCGAAAACTGGACATCGAGCAAATTTGCCAAGCTGCTGTCGAGCTGGCGGGACAATGGCGCGCGCGAGGCGCGTTTTCTGATCGGTGCCGCCGATGGCCTGAGCGCCGAAGAACGAGCCAGCGCCGATCATTTCTTTTCCTTTGGCAAGGCCACCTGGCCGCACATGATGGCGCGAGCGATGTTGGCAGAGCAATTGTTCCGAGCGACATCGATCATCGCCGGCCATCCCTATCACCGGGAAGGGTAAGCCAGATGCTTCGCTCCGCTCTCGCCCTGATTGGTGCTATCGGTCTGGCCACTGCCGGAGCAGCCCTGCTCTCTGCCCAGACACCCGGTCCGAATCTGTCGGAACAGCAGCGCAGCCTGTTGTCGGCGCGCGAGCAGTCCGAGCGTGCGCGCCAGCGCAGCAACGCCCTGCTGCGCCAGGCCGAA
>CAWUKF010000181.1:0-5431 GCA_963922745.1 uncultured Sphingomonadales bacterium | reverse complement strand
CGCCTCGGCGGCGGCCATCTTGTCCTCGATCTTCTTGAGCCGGAAGCCGTTTTCCTCGACCTGGCCGGTGAGGTTGGCGAGACTGGATTCCAGCGCGTCGACGCGCGCAATCAGGTCGCTGACCGCCGAGCTGGTATTGCTTGCAGCTGGCGAGGCGGGGCCGCGCTCTGCGCTGATTTCAGGCTCGAAATAGCGCGTCGATCCGCCGGGGAAAACCTTGCGCTGAACCGCCCGCATTTCTTGCTCGAGCCGGTCCACCCGCGGTTCGATATTCGCGTTTTGAGCCAATGCCGGCACGCTGACCAGCAAGCCGGTGAGCAGGATCGTGATACCAAATGTCTTCATCAAGGCCTCCGCTGAATTCGCCCATCTTAACCATATACCGGACTGAAAGGTAAAGAAAATTATGCCTGAATAATGGCGTGAAATACCGGTTGGCGGCGCGGCCGGTCCAGTGATGTGTCTTCAGTTCTGCACCGGGGCATCTGCCGGACTGGCTTCCGCATTGCGGGCCAGCAAGGCCTGCGCGCTGACACCCACATCCTTGATCGTCCGTTCCCCGCTACCCAGTGGCGGGACGACCTGGCCATCGATGGTGACGGTCAGCGCGTCCGGGCGTCCAGTGAGGATCTGAGGATTGTCGGCGTCCGCCGGCACGGTGAATGTGTCGCCCTCTGCCATTTCATTCTCGAACAGGCGTTCGCCTTCCGCATCATATATTTTTAGCCAGACCCGTTCGGTCGCGGTCAGCACGACCGTACCGCCACTGGAAGGGGGCGGGCTAGTGTCACCGACGCCTTGCGGGGCGGAATCACCGGCAGTATTTTCGACGGCCGCAGGGGTATCGATTTCGGCGACCGGCGGGATCTCTGCCGGATTCAGGATCAATGTGCGCCAGACCAGATAGCCAACCAGCACCAGGATGCCGATGCCTCCGGCGGTCCAGGCGAGATAGGGCGGCGGGATGCTGGAGGGATTGGTCGGATCATATCCGCTGGTTTCGGCCTGATAGGCTTCGTGACCCTGTTCATCCATCTCGGCCCGCAACTGGCTGCCGATCGAGGCGTCGCTCAGGCCTACGGTCCGGGCATAGGATTTGGCGAAGCCGATGGCATAGGTTCGTCCGGGCAGCGCATCAAAATCACCGCTTTCGATCGATGCCAGATGGCGCTGGGGAATTCGGGTTTTCTTGGCAATATCTTCCAGCGACAGGTCGTTCTGCTCACGCGCGCGACGCAATAGCTGTCCTGAGCTGTGCAGATTGACCTCTACATTCTCGTCATCATTGCTCTCTTCGGCCACTCAAGACTCCCTTGGCCGGATCAGCTCGCGACCCGTTTCCCACTCCCCGTATAATACGGGGAAAAAGCCAGTTTGGGCGGCAAAAGTCAATGGTAATCATGGCGTTGCTCCCCCATTTTGCTGATTTTTCCTTCTGCACGGAGCAATTGCCGGGACTCACTGCACAATCGATCAGCCAACATCGACCTTATGCTTGCTGGCCCATTGCTCGAGCCGCTGCCTCGGCTCGACGGGCGCATCCTTCAATATGGATTCCATTTCCCGTTTCGCCTGTGCCAGGTCGAGCGAGCGGACCATGGCCTTGATCGGACCGACGGAGGCGGGTGTGATCGACAGGCTGCGAATTCCGAGCCCGAGCAGGGCCAGGGCATCGAGCGGACGCCCCCCCATTTCCCCGCAGACGCCCAGCGGAATATCAAACCGTTCGGCATTGTCCGACGCGCGATTTAGGAACCGCAAAATCGCCGGACTCATCCAGTCAAAACGCTCGGCCAGTTTGGGATTGCTGCGGTCGGCGGCAAACAGGAACTGGGTAAGATCATTGGTGCCGATGGACAGAAAGTCGAGCCGGTCCGCCATCAGGTCGAGGCATTCCGCCAGCGCCGGGACCTCCAGCATCGCGCCATAGCGGATCTGCGACGGCAGGCGCTTCTTCTGGCCCAGAAGATAGGCGCGCTGATGTTCGAACACCGCCTTGGCCTGATCAAATTCCCACGGCTCTGCAATCATCGGGAACATCACGTTGAGCTTGCGTCCCGCTGCCGCCTCGATCAGCGCCCGTGCCTGGACCTTCATCAGCGCATCCCGTTCCAGACCGATGCGGATCGCGCGCCAGCCCATCGCCGGATTGTCTTCTCTCGGGTCCCCGGTCTGGAAATAGGGCAGGGGCTTGTCGCCGCCGATATCGATGGTGCGGAAAATGACCGGCTTGTCGCCGGCCGCATCAAGCACATCCCGATAGAAACGGGTCTGCCCGGCCCGGCCCGGCATGGTCGCGGCGACCAGGAACTGCAGTTCCGTCCTGAACAGGCCAATACCGTCGGCCCCGGTCAGGCTGAGCAGCGACAGGTCGTCGCGCAGGCCGGCGTTGATATTGACGGTGATCCGCACGCCGTCTTTCGTCACCGCCTCCTTGTCGCGCAACTCGGAATAGGCGGCGCGCTTTTTCTGGCTGAGCTCCAGCTGCGCTTCAAACGCCTCGACCACCGAAGGACCGGGCCGGGCAAAGACGACATTTTCGTCGACATTGAGCAGCATATGATCGTCTTCGCGGACGACCTGCCGGATATTCTTGACCTGGCCGAGGATCGGGAGGCCCATGGCCCGGGCAATGATCGTCACATGGGCGGTCAGTGACCCCTCTTCGAGGATGACCCCTTTCAGCCTGCGTCGGTCATATTCGAGCAGTTCGGCGGGCCCGAGGTTGCGGGCGATCAGGATCGTGTCCTGCCGCAGTCCCATTTTGGCGGCAGTGCCCATCTGGCCCGACACGATGCGCAGCAGGCGGTTGGCCAGATCCTCGAGGTCGTGCATGCGCTCTGCCAGCAGCGGATCGTCGATCTGCCGCATCCGCATGCGGGTATGTTGCTGAACCCGCTCGATCGCCGCCTCGGCGGTCAGGCCGCTGTCGATCGCCTCGTTGATGCGCCGGCTCCAGCCTTCGTCATAGGCGAACATCTTGTAGGTCTCGAGCACTTCCTCATGTTCGCCGCCGACCCCGAATTCCGCCTGGCTGGTCATCTGGTCGATCTGGGCGCGCATCTTGTCGAACGCCGAATAGACCCGGTGCCGCTCGGCCTCGGTATCCTCTGCCACCGTATGTTCGATCTTCACCCGAGGCTGGTGGAAGACCGCATAGCCGCTGGCCTTGCCCTTGACCAGTTGCAGCCCGCTGAGCCGGGTGACGCCGTCGTCGAGCTGCGCCCCTCCCTCGACGACATTGTCGTCGACAAATTCGGCGCCGCTGATCAGCTCCGACAGCACCATAGCGGCCGTTTCAAAGGCCTCGATCTCGACTTCCGAATAGCGGCGCGGCTCGACATGCTGAGCGCACAGGACCCCGATTGCCTGCTGGTTGCGGATGATCGGCACGCCGGCGAAGCTGTGGAATTTTTCCTCGCCGGTTTCGGGCCGATACTGGAAGTCGGGGTGGCTGGCCGCCTCGTCCAGATTCAGCGTCTCGACATTTTTCGCGATATAGCCGGTAAGGCCTTCGCCAACGGCCAGCTTGGTCACATGGACCGCTTCGGCGTTGAGGCCGCGGGTTGCGAACAGTTCCAGCACGCCCTCGCGGCGCAGATAGATCGAGCAGACTTCGCTGTTGACCGCGTCCGCAATGGTGTCGACCACCCGGTTCAGCTTGACCTGGGCGTTGCCGCGCGACGCCATGATCGTCCTGAGGCCGGTCAGGATATTGCGGGCGGTCTTGGTACTCGATGGGTCGGTTGTTTGCATGACTAACGCCTAGCAGAAAGGCCGCGGATGCGCGATGCAGAATAGTGTTCTTGCTCGCGATGGATTTATATCGGTCCGGCTAGACGTCTCGCCGTTACAGATTTCCGGCTAGTTCAGCAGTTCTTCTTTCAATCGAAGCTTCTCTTTCTTGAGACTGTGAATTCGAATCGTGTCGGGCAGGGGGCGCATTTCTTCTTCGTTGATCTTGCGTTCCAATGCTTCGTGCTTTTCGCGCAATGCTGACAGGTGATTCTGAATCATTAAAGTCTCCTCAAAAATGTGGTTTTTGAAAATGAAAGAGGATGAAAGTTCCTTTCTGATAGTCTGGCCAATATGCCTTGGCGTCCGGCATCATGATTAAATTGTCTTGGTTTAGACTTGAACCATGAATAGGGTAAAGATTGCAAATTTGTTTCACCGACGCAAGTGGGAGATTGATCCAGAATGGGGATGAGCGATGAAGAGTTGCAAACGCGGCTCGAACTGCTGAAATTGGAACATCGCGATCTCGACGAGGCCACTGCGGCGCTGGTCGAAGCCGGCAGTCCCGATCAATTGCGCATCGCCCGGCTCAAGAAAAGAAAGTTGCAGCTGCGCGACCGGATCATCATGCTCGAGAATCAGCTCATTCCGGATATTATCGCGTGAAGCGCCGCAGTTCTGCGGGTTCGTAGGATATTAACCAATATTATCCACCAGTTAACCCCAGGAAACGGCTCGTGTCAGTTTGGAACATAGCCGTGCCGAAGCGATTCAGAGCCCATATTTAACTGTCAATCTGTGCCGGAATTTTGCTACCCGGCACAAATGGATCATCGTGAATCGCTTTTGACGCCGAGATTGATTGAGGCCCTTTATACCGAAGCAATGGTGTTGGCGGATGAAGCGCGGTCCTATTTTGAATCGGGCCGCTTCCACGAGCAGTCCAATCCGGATGACCGGCTCGCTGTTTCTTTTTCCTGTGAATCGCTGAAAGTCACGACCCGGCTGATGCATTGCATCGCATGGCTGCTGAACCAGAAGGCCCTGCACAGCGGCGAACTGTCTGCCGGCGAGGCCTGGAACCGTGATCGGATGCTCGGACGCGCCCCTGATACCGACCATTCGATGGTCGAGCGGTTCCCGGTAGAAGCGCGCCAGATCATATTGGCGAGCGAAGAGCTTTTCCAGCGGCTGAACCGTCTCTCGACCAATCTGGCAGGGACGGCGGAAGCAGAGTCGGCCGTTCAGGACATGTTCCGCCGCCTGAAAAGCACTTTCTAGACCAGCCCCTTTTGACGGGTGCTGGTCAGGCGCTCACCTTCGCAGCTTCCTCCATTGTCGGATAGTCGGTATAGCCTTCCGCACCCTGGCTGTACCAGGTCGGGGTGAAATCGATCGGGTTCAGCTCTGTGCCCTGGCGGAAGCGTTCGGGCAGATCCGGATTGGTCATGAAGGTCCGGCCAAAGCTGATCGCATCGGCCCTGTTCTCGGCCAAAGCCTCTGTCGCATTGTCATAGAAATAATCGCTGTTGAGCACCAGCGGACCGTTGAACACCGGCCGGATATCGGGGCTGACGGCCGGCACATCGGTATTGCCATAAGTGCCGTGTGGCGGCGGCTCGCGCAGTTCGAGGAAGGCGATGCCGATTGTGTCGAGCAGTTTCGCGGCGGTGGTAAAGGTCTCCACCGGTGT
>CAWUKF010000180.1:0-5434 GCA_963922745.1 uncultured Sphingomonadales bacterium | reverse complement strand
GCAACAAAGTCGGTTCCTTCGGCCAAGGCGCCGGCGGCCAAGGCATCGCCGGTGATCAGCGACCGCGCCCGGGCCAATGGTGAGCGGGCGCTTGCCTGTGCCGGCATGGCGCGGCATTATGAAGATATCGACAATATTCTTGCCACCGATCTTTATGGCAAGTCCGCCGACTATGTTCCTATCATAGACCATTTTCGTCCCGATCTGACGCCGGCGCAGAAACAGGCGGGGATCATGAAGGGGCAGAAGGACTTTGCCCAGATGCTCGTCCAGGACGGCGTCGCCAGGCGCGCAGCGATCATGGCCGGCAAGCCGATGACAACGGAGCAGAACGAATCGGTCAAGTTCAGCAAGGAATGCGCGCGGATGTACAATGTGCTGAAGCGGGTGATCGGCAAGTAAAGCGCAGACCGCTCGGATAAGGCGACGGGGTGGCCGGCTCGACCGGATTAGCCTTGTTTTTGTCCGACAAAAATCTGCGCGCGTTTTCCGCCCAAGATGGGAAAGGGAATCCGGCTATTCGCTGTGGGATTTGCGTATCAGGCTGAGCGCCTTGTCCATCGCTTCCTCGGCCTTGACGCTGATGTGCGGTGGCACACCGTTGCCTTCTATTCTGCCGGAGTGGAAAGCATAATAGTCGCCAATCGGCAGCGCCAGTTGCAAGCCTTCGGGAAGATCAAACATGGTTTGCGACAGCATCTCGCCTGCCGTCTGTTCGCCGACAATGATCGCTCTGCCGGATGCGGCAAGGGCATCGGTGGCTAGTTCGGCGGCGCTGGCGGTTTTGGAGCTTGTCAGCACATAGACCGGACCGTCAAAAACGGGTTTCGATGGCTCGATCTGCATGCGGATCATCGGATCGGTCTGCAAGTCATGCCAGAAGGCCTTCACCGACCAGCCTTGCCAGGGTTCCACCGCTTCAACTTCCTGTTTGGTCGGATAGCCGTCGTGCTCGCTCGACCATTTTCGCGACACGAAGACGCCGCCCAATACCGGTGTATCGATCACATGACCAACCAAAGGTCTGACGGCAAATGCGCCGCCCTCATTCTCCCGCAGATCAATGATCAGCGCGCGGGTTGGTCGCTTCGCGATGTCCAGAAAGGCGGCGTCAATTTCCTCGATCGTATCCAGACCCATCATCGTCTTGACGGTCAGGACCGCGATATCGTCTCGCCAGTCCAATATCGCGCCGCCGCCGCCGATCCGGATAGTGTCGACATAGGCTGCCATCTCTGCGGCATTCATCCGGGCAACCGACAGGCGAACGTGGGAAAATGGCCCCTCTCGCCAGGCCTTGTTGAACGCGGCAACAAATTCGGATCGGGTGGTAACGGAATTGGCAATATCCGTCACTTTCTGTTCGATGGCGAGATATTCAGGATCCGATTGTACCGACGGATCATAATGATATTGCCGCATCAACGCTGAAATCGCACCGGGAATTTCAGTTAGGTTGACCGGTTGTTCGTCCGTTTTTTCCGTCGCCGACCCAGAGGTCGATTGTGTCTGAGCTGTCGCCGCAGGGGCGATGGCAACCATTACCGGCACCAAGCACCCCACGACAGCTTTATGCATGGCAGCCATCTTCAATCCCCGCACCATCTATCCAGCCTGTATTACTGTAATATATAGATAACACGCATCAATCGATTCCGCAACTGGTCGGTTCGACCCTGGTTTCTGGTCTATTTTTCCGCTATCGCCGCTTTCCACGCCTTCACGCCGGCCAGTGCGCCCGGCACATGGCCCTTCACGTTGAGCGAGCTGTGGCTCCAGATGATCTTGCCGTCGGGGGCGATGATATAGGTGGTGCGGTTGGAGCCGCCCATCACCGGCAGATTGGCGTCATAGGCCTTGATCACCTCTTTGCTGCCGACCGCGACGGCGAACTTGTTGCGGCATTCCTCGACCGAGAATTTTGTCAGCGTGTCGATATCGTCGGCGCTGATGCCGATGACGGTCGCGCCCATGGCATTGAATTCCGGGGTCGCCTCGGCAAACTGGTTTGCCTCGATCGTGCAGCCTGACGTGAAGGCCTTGGGGTAGAAGTAGAGGACCACGGGGCCTTTCTTGAGCGCGTCTTTCAGGTGGAAGGTGAACGGCTTGCCGGCGAGCACGGCCCGGGTGGTGAAGTCCATCGCCTTTGCGCCCTCCTGGAGCGCGGCCATCGCCACGGGCGCGGTTAGGGGGGCAAGGGAACAGGCGGCAAGCGACACATAGAGGGCGGTTTTGCGAAAGATCATGGCGGTTCTCCGGTTTCGGTCGGGGGGCAGGTTCTTTTTGGACAGGGTATCATGGAACGCTGTCCGATGTCATAGAATGATTTTCCGCGACAAGACAGATGTATCAATAGCCGTAACAGGGCGTCATGCGATCGCCGCCCTGGCGGGAAAGCCATTGCGCGTTGCGACAATATTTTCCGGCAGGTGGCCAAAGCCTCTGGTAAAAGGCGCGGCGATCCCATAGCCCGTGCCGGCATCAAAAATGGAGTCCCGCAATGACCGATCCTGTCGAAACCGCCCGCCTCGAAACCATGGCCGTCCATGCCGGGACCGAGCCGGACCCGACGACCAACGCGCGGATCACGCCGATCTACCAGACGGCGTCCTATGTCTTTGACGACCCCGCCCATGCCGCGGACCTGTTCAATCTCGATGCGTTCGGCAATATCTACACGCGGATCATGAATCCGACCAACGGCGCGCTGGAAGGCAAGATTGCGGCGATGGAGGGCGGCATTGGCGCGCTGGCGGTGGCCTCCGGCCATGCGGCGCAGCTGCTGGTGTTCCATGTGCTGATGGACCCCGGCGCGCATATCGTTGCGGCGAAGAAGCTTTACGGCGGCTCGCTCAACCAGCTTGGCCACAGCGTCAAGAAATTCGGCTGGAATGTGAGTTTTGTCGACGCCGATGATATCGGCGCGGTCAAGGATGCGATCACCGACGACACCCGCTGCGTGTTTATCGAGAGTCTCGCCAATCCCGGTGGCGTCGTACAGGATATCGCGGCGATCGCCGAGGTCGCGCATGCGGCCGGCATCCCGCTGGTCGTCGACAATACGATGGCCTCGCCGGTGCTGTGCCGCCCGATCGAGCATGGTGCGGATATCGTCGTCGAAAGCGGCACGAAGTTTCTCGGCGGTCATGGCAACAGCCTCGCCGGTCTGATCGTCGATTCGGGCAAGTTCGACTGGACCAGGAACGAGAAATTCGCCTTTCTCAATCAGCCCAACCCCAGCTATCATGGCAAGGTCTTTACCGAGGCCTTTGGCCCAATGGCCTTCATCCTGGCGGCGCGGGCGCTGTCGCTGCGCGATCTTGGCCCGGCGCTGGCACCGTTCAACGCCTTCCAGATATTGACCGGCATGGAGACGCTGGCGCTGCGCATGGAGCGGCATTGCGACAATGCGCTGGCGCTCGCGAAATGGCTGCAGGGCCGCGACGAGGTCGAGTGGGTCTCCTACGCCGGATTGCCGGACAGCGACTATCATGCGCTGGCGCAGAAATATCTCGGCGGCAAGGGCGGCGCGGTGTTCACCTTTGGCCTGAAGGGCGGCTATGATGCGGGCGTGAAGCTGGTCAGCGCCGTGAAGCTGTTCAGCCATCTCGCCAATATCGGCGACACACGCTCGCTGATCATCCATCCCGCCTCGACCACCCACAGCCAGCTGTCGGCCGAGGAACTGGTCGCCGCCGGTGCCGGACCGGACGTGGTACGACTGTCGGTGGGGATTGAACATATCGACGATATTATCGCCGACATGCGCCAAGCACTGGAGTCACTGTGATGAGCGATGAGGCAGGCGAATATATCTATGACGAAGAGAGTGGCGAATGGCTGAGCCCCGAGGATGCGGCGGCGCGGTCGACGGGACCGGAGGTCGTTGATGCGGTTGGCAATGTCCTGGCGGATGGTGACGCGGTCACCCTGATCAAGGATCTCAAGGTCAAGGGCGCTGGCCAGACACTGAAACGCGGGACGCTGATCAAGTCGATCCGGCTGACCGGCGACGCGCAGGAGATCGATTGCAAGCATGAGGGGATCAAGGGTCTGGTGCTGCGGGCCGAATTCGTGAAAAAACGTAGCGGCGGCCAATAGCGCTGTTGCAGTGCAACACGTTTCTGATTAGGCAAGCCCGCGCCAACTTCTTGCAACGGGATTTTCGATGACAAATATTTCCAAAGCTCTCGGCCGTATCCAGCCTTCCGCGACTCTCGCCATGTCGGCGAAGGTCTCCGAACTCAAGGCGCAGGGCGTGAATGTCATTGGTCTGTCGGCAGGCGAACCCGATTTCGACACGCCGGATTTCGTCAAGGAAGCAGCGATCCAGGCGATCCGCGACGGCGAAACCAATTATACGGTGGTCGACGGCACGCCGGCGCTGAAGGCGGCGATCATCGGCAAGTTCAAGCGCGACAACGGCCTGACCTATGAAACCAGCCAGATCACCGTGAACAATGGCGGCAAACATACTTTGTTCAACGCGTTAGTGGCGACGCTGGACGAAGGCGACGAAGTGATCATCCCGGCACCCTATTGGGTCAGCTATCCCGACATCGTCAATTTTGCCGGCGGCACACCGGTGATCGTCGAAGCGGGAGCCGACCAGGCCTACAAGATCACGCCGGCGCAGCTGGAAGCGGCGATCTCGCCGAAGACCAAGTGGCTGATCCTCAACTCGCCCTCCAATCCGACCGGTGCCGCCTATAGCGCCGAGGAGCTGAAGGCGCTGGCCGAGGTGATCCTGCCGCACCAGAATCTGATGGTGATGACCGACGATATGTACGAACATATCTGGTATGCCGATTTCCCCTTTGCGACGATCGCGCAGGTCTGCCCCGATCTCTATGACCGGACGCTGACGGTGAACGGCGTCTCGAAGGCCTATGCCATGACCGGCTGGCGGATCGGCTATGCCGGCGGACCGGCCTGGCTGATCAAGGCGATGGGCAAGCTGCAGTCGCAGTCGACCTCCAATCCCAGCTCGATCTCGCAGGCCGCTGCGGTGGCGGCGCTCAATGGCCCGCAGGATTTTCTGGTCGAGCGCAACGCCGCCTTCGAACGCCGCCGCGATCTGGTGGTGTCGATGCTGAACGACACGCCGGGTCTCGAATGCCCGACACCGGAAGGCGCGTTCTACGTCTATCCCGACGCCAGCGGCGTGATCGGCAAGACCACGCCCAAGGGCAAGGTGATCGAGAGCGACGAGGACCTGATCGCCTATTTTCTGGACGAGGCGCAGGTGGCCGCGGTGCATGGCGCAGCCTTCGGTCTCTCGCCGGCCTTCCGGATCAGCTACGCGACCTCCGAGGAATTGCTGACCGAAGCCTGCACCCGGATCCAGCGGGCCTGTTCGGCGCTGACTTAGGCTTTTTTTTAACCTCAAGCGCCGGGCGGGCGCATCCGCGTCTTTTTATGTCTTGCGGCAGTT
>CAWUKF010000179.1:0-5457 GCA_963922745.1 uncultured Sphingomonadales bacterium | reverse complement strand
TTGCCCTTATTCTCTTTCTTGAGCCAATCCATCAGCGGCGCGAAATAGCTGATCATTGCCGAGCCATCCATCTCACGCGTTCCGGTGAAGGCTTCCAGCGCGTCGGGCCAGGGCTTGGAAGCGCCCATTTCCAGCATCGCGTTCAGCTTGGCACCGACCTTCTTGTTTCCGTAGAAAGAACAGCGGTGCAGCGGGCCCTTCCAGCCAGCAGCATCGCAGGCGGCCTTGTAGAACTGGAACTGCAGAATCCGCGCGAGGAAATAGCGCGAGTAAGGCGTGTTGCCCGGGATGTGATATTTGGCGCCCGGATCGAAGGCATCGGCGGGGCGCTCGACCGGCGGCGTGATGCCCTGATATTGCAGGCGCAGCTTGTTCCAGGCCGGCGTATAGTCTGCCGGCTTGATATCACCGGAGAAGACGCCCCAGCGCCACTTGTCGACCAGCAGGCCGAACGGCAGGAAGGCAACCTTGTCCATTGCCTGCCGCAGCAGCAGGCCGAGGTCCTTGTCGGCTCCGGGCACTTCGGACTTGTTGAGCAGGCCGATCTGCACGAGATATTCTGGCGTAATCGAGAGCGCGACCGAATCGCCGATTGCCTCGTGGAACCCGTCATTGGCGCCATCCTGGAACAGGAAGCTCTGGTCCTTGTAGGCGCGCTGATAATAGTTGTGACCGAGCTCGTGGTGGATCGTGGTGAAGTCGTCGCCATTCACCTTGATGCACATCTTGATGCGAATATCGTCCTTGGCATCGATATCCCAGGCACTGGCGTGGCAAACGACTTCGCGGTCCGCCGGTTTGGTGAACAGCGACCGTTCGTAGAAGGTCTTTGGCAGCGCCTCAAAACCGAGCGAAGAGAAAAAGCCTTCGCCGGTATTGACCATCTTCAGCGGATCATAGCCCTTTGCCTTGAGCAGTTCGGTGGTGTCATAACCGATATCCCCTGCCCCTGCCGGTGCGACGATATCATAGATATTGCCCCACTCCTGGGCCCACATATTGCCGAGCAGATCGGCGCGGATCGGGCCGGTTGCCGGCTGCACCTCGTCGCCATATTTCTCGTTCAGCTTTTCGCGGGTGTAGCAGTGCAGCTGGTCGTAGAGCGGCTTGACCTGCGCCCACAGCTTGTCGGTCAGCTTGGCGAAATCATCGGCGGGCATGTCATAACCGGAGCGCCACATTGCGCCGACATCGGCGAAGCCCAGTTCGCGTGCGCCTTCATTGGCGATGTCGACCATGCGGGCATAGTCGTCTTTCATCGGCGCGCCGACATTGGTGTGCCAGCTTTCCCACATCTCGGCGAGCTCGTCCGGATTGCGGTTGGTGCCCATTGCGGCCTCAATGTCCGAGCCGTTGATCGGCTCGCCATTCAGCGTGCCCTTGCCCTTGCCGTAAGCGGAGTTGAGCTTGGTCGCGATCTCGTTGAGTTCGGTGGCAGCACCGTCAGTCGTCGGCGCCGGCAGCACGATGCCGCCGCGCAACTTGTCGAGCTTGCGGGTATCGGCGGAATCAAGCCCGGCGACGCCCGTGAACCTGGCGGCATCGATCGCCGCCTCTACCGCCATGGTCGTGCCCTCGGCCCCGACCTTGGCTGCCATCGCATCAGTATCATCGGTGATATAGGTGCTGTTGACCCAGTAGACCCGGCTGGCATCGGCGTTGAATTCGGCCATTTTATTTTCGGTCTCGGCAATAAACTCACGCGCATCGGCAGCGGTCGGCTTGGCGTCCGCTTTCATCTCGTCCTGCTGCTGTGCGAATGCAGGGGTTGATACGGCAAAGGCGGCAAGCGCCAACAGGGAAGCGGTGGTTTTCATGGAGCGATCCTTGACTGATGGTAATTAGGTTGAATTTGAAACTTTATCCGGCTCCGGTCAAGAGGGCCGTTCGCGCCATCGCCAGATCAACGCGACCAGAATGGCGAGGGTTCCGCCGATCCATGCGACGATCTTGACGGGTCTGGCCAGCGCCGCTGTGCCGGCGAGAAGATCGCTGCCCTGTCCTTGCAGCAGCTGCGCCAGCTGGCTCGTGGTCTCGACATAGTCGGACAGGCCGAACAGGAAATAGGCGACAACACAGAACAGGCCGAGTTTCTTCAGCGCCGGCGACCGAGCATGCTGCCAGATCAGCCGACCACCGATGATACCACCGGACATGTAGAGGGTGATGAAGACCAGGTCGCCGATCATGCCGAGACGCGCGACATCGAGCACACCGGCATCGGCCCAGCTTTGCTGAATGGCGTTGACCCGCTCGGCGGTCGCGGCGCTCTGATGATCGAGGATGCCGTTGGGAGCGACCGCAGTTTCGAGCGTTCCGCCGGAACTGATAAGATAGAGGAACAGCGCCAGACCACCGCCCCAGAATATCCAGAAGTTCCGCCAATTATAGATGTTCGACATAATCCCCTCTCCCTATTCGACCAGAAAGCGCACCATCTCCCGCCCCAGTTCCGCCTTGGTCACGCTGCTCATATGGGTGCCCGGGACGGTGACATGATGGCCGTTCAGCAGAATGGCCGCCAATTCTTCGGGATCACCATTATCGGCATCCTCGCTGCCGCACAGGACCAGCGTTTCGGTCTCTATGCTCGCCACCTCGGCCGGGTCCAGGTCGGAGAAGGTCGCGAGCAGCAACCTTGCCGCGACCGGATCGATTTTCTGGCTTTTCATAAACTGGATCGCCAGCCAGTGCGGATCGCCGCGCTTTGCGCTGTCCCGGGTGTCGATGGCCTCGAAAAAGAAGTCGCGCCGCCGCGCCCAGCCCGCCAGGCCCTGCAAGCCCATACCGGCCAATATTGCCTTGCGCGGCGTGCAGCCGGTCGCCAGCAATTTGGCGGTCGTTCGAGCGCCGAGGGAAAATCCACCCAGATCGAAATCGGAAAGACCCAGGTGACTGACCAGAGCCCGTATATCCTTGATCAGCACGTCAGCGGGATAGGCGGACGGGTCATGTGACGCCTCGCTTTCGCCATGAGCGCGCAGATCGGGCATGATCACCCGGAAGCCGGCGTCGGCAAGAGCCTGGGCATGGCCGAATTTGATCCAGTTGGTGTCGGCATTGGAAAACAGGCCGTGGAGCAGGATCACGGGATGCTTGCCATCGCCGGCCTCACCCATTTCGTGGATTTTGAGCTTTATCCCGTCAAAGGATGAAAAGTCCCAAGTTTTTACGGTCATTAATCTGTTCTCAATATCCAAAGTCTGTCAAATTTCGGGCCGATAAGAACGTAGCGGACTGCACTGCTTTGGCAGCCGCCGGCGATGTTCATTGGTCCGGTGCCAGAAGTTCCAGCCACCCTTCGGGACTATCGGGCTGTGTGTCGAGCGCCGGCACGCCGTCTGGTATGACAATCCAGGGCTGCTTGCTGGAAACCCAGAAGTGCGCCTGTGGGGTCATATCCTTGCACCCATCCAGCGTCCCTACCCTCAGGCTGACAATACCGGGGCGCTGATCATTTCTCGCATATATGCGAGACTTGCAGCGGGCGCAGCCGATGATGGTGCTGTTGGCGCCGCTGGGCTGGGTGACATGGCCCTCGTCGACCTCCCCGGTCAATTCGCAATCATTCTCCATCACCGCCATATGGCTGCTGAAGGCGCTGCCCGTGCGCTTCTGGCAGTCGGTACAATGGCAGGCAAAAGGCTTCATGCGAAAACCAGGTGCCAGCGTGTACCGGACCGCGCCACAGACGCAGCCACCGGTCAATGGGTCATTCGTCGTAACGGTCATCGCTCGGCCAGCCCCTTTTGCTTCATCCGCCAGACCGCGAGTTCGATCCGGTCCTGGCCGAAAAAGGGTTCGCCTTCAAAGACCAGAGTCGGCACGCCCCAGTGGCCTGCGGCTTCCAGTGCTTTTTGATTGTCGGCGATTTCCGCGTCCAGGCCTTCCGACTGGGTTGCGGCTTCTACCCTGAGTTCCGTCAGATCCAGGCCGGCCCGCGCCGCCGCTTTCTCCAGATGATCGCCCTCGTTCCAGCCCGCGGTGCCGCCCCAGATCATCTGCGAAACCTCGTTCGCGAATTCCAGACCCTTGCCGCGCCGCGAGGCGGCCTGGCCCATCCGGGTCAGTTCGAAAATATAGGGTTGTTCATCGGCGATCTTGCGGGTTGCGATATCCTGGACGATCGGATCGGGATTGGGCGGAGCCATCGGGATGCCCATATGCTGGGCCACGCGGAACATGTCCCGAAACGTATAGCCCAGCCAGTTGGGATGATTTTTCTCGAAAAAGTCCGGTTCGCGAATCGCCAGCGGGTAGACGAAGCGCTGGTTGATGCTCAGGTCATATTGTTCGGTCAGCGCGACATAGCGACGCGTCGCGAGATAGCTGTAGGGAGAGCGGAAGGACCAGTAGACGTCTGCTTGTAATGTCATCGGTTTATCGTAACTGCGATTGCAATCTTCGCAAGCACATAGTGATTGTTGATAGTAAGCATTGCTATTATATCTGCACTTATGACTGAAGCGATCGGATTCCTGATTCACGATACCGCCCGGCTGTTCCGGCGTGATCTCAACGAACGCATGCGGCACAGGGGTGTCACCGCGCTGCAATGGCGACTGCTTGCCTATCTTGCGCGCAACGAGGGCAGCAACCAGGTAAAACTGGCGGAATTTCTGGAAGTCGAGCCAATTACCCTGTCGCGGATGATCGACCGGCTTGCCGACGCAGGGATGCTGAGCCGCCGGCGCGATCCCAGCGATCGCCGGGCGTGGTGCCTTTATCTGGAAGAAAAATCCTGGCCGCTGATCGACGAAATGAGAGCTGCGTCCGCCACTCTGACGGAAATTGCGCAAGACGGTCTGACTTCTCAGGAACGCGAGCAACTCGCCGATCTTGTCGAGCGCATGCGGCAGAATTTATCACGCAAGGCATGTGACGTGAAACAAACGGAACGAATGGGCTGATGGAAATGCTGAAATCGAAAGACGTGTCCGAACAGGATGAGCTGACCGAGGCGCTGACCGACGACCACCAGAATGCTGTCGGCACAGATAGCGCTACACCGGCCAAGCCCAAGCGGCGGCTCGTGCGCTGGATTATCATGGCCATCGTCCCCCTCGCCCTGATCGCGGTGGGCGGATATCTGTGGCTGACGAGCGGGCAAAGCGTGTCGACGGACAACGCCTATGTCCAGCAGGACAGGGTTTCGGTCGCCGCCGAGGTTGGTGGCCGGATCATCGAGGTCAATGTCCAGGACAATGACCTGGTGAAGAAGGGCGATATCCTGTTCCGGATCGATCCCGCTCCGTTTGAAATCGCGCTGGCCCAGGCCAATGCCGCGATCGCGGGTGCAGAAGTCCAGGTCCAGGCGTTGCGGACCTCCGCTGCCGGCAGCAATGTCGACATATCGGCGGCGCGCGAAGACATCCAGTTCGCGCAGGCGACGTTTGAACGGCAGCGGGCGCTGATGCAGCGCGGTTTCACCACCAAGGCGGACTTCGAAGCGGCCCA
>CAWUKF010000178.1:0-5471 GCA_963922745.1 uncultured Sphingomonadales bacterium | reverse complement strand
GTCCGGATTTTCAGGCCGGCATCGGTCAGGCCATTGTCGGACGCATAGGTCAGCACATGCGCGCCAAGGCCGCCCACTGCTGCTTCCTCGATTGTTACCGCCACTTCATGGCTGGTCAGCAATTTGCGGATCAGAGCTTCGTCGAGCGGCTTGGCAAAGCGCAGATCCGCAACGGTCGTGCTGAGTCCCCGCGCCTCCAGCCGTTCTGCTGCCTTTTTAGCTTCCTCGAGTCGGGCACCGAGCGATAGAATCGCGACTTTGGTGCCCTGCTTGATGACCCGGCCCTTGCCGATTTCGAGCTGTTCCAGCTTTTCCGGGATCGGGACGCCGGTGCCGTTGCCGCGCGGGTAGCGGAAGGCAATGGGACCGCTGTCGTGAAGAGACGCCGTATAGGTCATATGTGCCAGCTCCGCCTCGTCGGCAGCGGCCATCACCACCATATTGGGCAAGGTGGCCAGATAGGTAATGTCGAAGGAACCGGCATGGGTGCTGCCATCCGCGCCGACCAGTCCGGCGCGGTCAATCGCGAACCTGACCGGCAGATTCTGAATCGCCACGTCATGGACGACCTGATCATAAGCGCGTTGCAGGAAGGTCGAGTAGATGGCGCAGAAGGGCCGCATGCCCTGGGCGGCCAAACCGGCGGCAAAGGTCACGCCATGCTGTTCCGCAATTCCGACATCAAAGGCCTTGTCCGGATGAGCCTTGGCAAATTTGTCGACGCCGGTGCCGGAGGGCATGGCTGCGGTAATCGCGCAAATCAGCGGATCGCTGTCGGCAAGCTTGGCCAGCGTTTCGCCAAAGACATTCTGATAGGCCGGTGGTCCGCCGCCGGGCCCCTTGTCCTGTTTGCCGGAGATGACGTCGAATTTGGCGACGCCGTGATATTTGTCGTCGGCTTCTTCGGCAAATTTGTAGCCCTTGCCCTTCTCGGTGACGACATGGATCAGGCAGGGGCCTTCCGCCGCATCGCGCACATTCTCCAGAACGGGGATCAGATGGTCGAGATTGTGGCCGTCGATCGGCCCGACATAATAGAAGCCCAGTTCCTCGAACAGGGTGCCGCCCATGGTCATGCCACGCGCATATTCGTCGGTTTTCCGGGCCGCATCGTAAAGCGCCTTGGGCAGCTTGCTGGCGATCCGGCGGGCCAGCTGGCGGACGCCGAGAAATTCGCGCGAGGATACGATCCGGGCGAGATAGGCCGACAGGCCGCCGACCGGAGGCGCAATCGACATGTCATTGTCATTCAGGATCACGACCAGTCTGTTACCGGCAGCCTCGGCGTTGTTCATCGCTTCATAGGCCATGCCGGCGCTCATCGCGCCATCGCCGATCACCGCAATGCCACGGCCGGGCTTGTCGTTCAGTTTATTGGCAATCGCAAAGCCAAGGGCGGCGCTGATCGAGGTCGAGCTGTGGGCTGCGCCGAAGGGATCATATTCGCTTTCCGACCGCTTGGTGAAACCGGACAGGCCGCCGCCCTGGCGCAGCGTCCGGATGCGGTCGCGTCGTCCGGTGATGATCTTGTGCGGATAGCATTGGTGACCGACGTCCCAGATCAGCCGATCTTCGGGCGTGTTGAAAACATAGTGAATGGCGGTTGTGAGTTCGACCACTCCAAGGCCCGCTCCGAGATGGCCGCCGGTGGTCGACACGGTGTCGATAACCTCGGTGCGCAACTCGTCTGCAAATTGGCGGAGTTGCGCGGGTTTCAGCTTGCGCAAATCGGCTGGAAAGGAAACATCATCCAGCAATGGTGTATTCGAAACCGGCATAGTCACTCCCTGGTTGACACCATCTTTAACGGCATCGCGCTGCTCTGTCGAACTTTCAGAGGGCTGCTTGTGGAGATTCGCTGACAAGAAAGAAGTGGTCAGTTACACTTCTGGCAAATGCCGCGCACCTCGATAACCGGGCGGATGGACTTGAACCCCTCGGAATTCGCGACCTTGCGCACCTGTTGCGACAAGGCGTCATCATCGACATGCGTCGCCTCGCCGCAATTATCGCAGACCAGAAATATGCAGTCATGCTCGCAGCCGGGGTGGCTGTTGGCGAGATAGGCGTTGGCGCTCTCAACGCGCATCGCGAGATTATTGGCTACGAACAGGTCGAGAATCCGGTAAACGCTGTTCGGCGCGACACGCTTGCCGCGCGCGGTCGAAACCAGTTCGGCTATGTCATAGGCAGATGCCGGGCGGGAGAAGCCAGCCAGTGCATCAAAGATTTCAGCTCGCGTATCGGTCCATTTTTCGCCGGATTTTTCCAGATTGGCGCGCGCAGCATCCGCCAAGGAATCGCCGTGATGCTCAAGATGATCATGTTTACCCATCGAGACAATTTAGGGATGTTTCGCCGCAAGGGCAATGGGCGCTGATTAATGGGTGGCCCGGTAGTTCAGATCATGAGCCAGCGCCAGCAAGCCGACGCCCAGCATCGTGTAGAAGATCTCACGACCGCCATGCGCGCCGTCATGACCGAGGGTGATTGCGCCCATCATAATGCCGAGGCCGAGGCTGCCGACGGCCACAGGCATGATATAGCCGTGATCCAGTACACCGCGTCCGAGGGTAAACAGACCCAGAGCGATGGCGATACCGAGCCCGACTTCATGGATCAGCGGATCAAGCAACATGCCCCCGGCAGAAGAGAGGATCGCGACAAGGGCGATGGTCGAAACGCAGTGCACGAGGCACAGGCCCGAGACCAATACCGCCAAGCGGTCCCACAGGCCATCACGGACCAGCAAGCCATTTTTGTCCCAGAATTTCGCTGTCGTGAACACGACTCACTGTCTCGCTTCTGTTGTGTGCAGCCGATATAGGAGACTCCGTGTTAAGATACAACATATCATTTGCCGGATTTCCCTTCCCTCCTCGTGTTTCTGGTTGTCAGGTCGGCTTTTTGCTACCAAATAGCGGCGCATGACCGATCCGATCGCCCTGAACCTGCCGGCTGCCGCGGCCAGGCCCCGTCCGATAGCAATATCCAACTGGCTCTATTCCGTCGCCTTTCTGGTTTTCATCATGGTCGTGGTCGGCGGTATCACGCGACTCACCGAGTCGGGTCTTTCAATTACCGAATGGAAACCAATTACCGGGGCGCTGCCACCGTTGAGCGAAGCGGACTGGCTGTCGGAATTCCATAAATATCAGCAGATTCCGGAATATCGGGAAATCAGCGGTCCGGCCGGCATGACGCTTGCCGATTTCAAATTCATCTATTTCTGGGAATGGGTCCACCGGCTGCTTGGTCGGCTGATCGGAGTTGCCTTTGCGCTGCCGCTGCTTTGGTTCGCGGTCAGGCGGTCGATCCCGTCAGGCTATGGCATACGGCTGGTTGCGTTGCTTGCACTGGGCGGTTTGCAGGGAACCATCGGCTGGTGGATGGTCAGCTCCGGCCTCAGCGTCCGGACGGACGTCAGCCATTTCCGACTGGCCGTGCACTTGCTCACGGCACTGTTCATCCTCGGCGGACTGGTCTGGACGGCCCTAGATCTGCGCCAGCTGGCGCGCGGCAATGATAGGCGGGCACGGATTACCGGTTTTGGTCTGTCGGTGTTGCTGGTTCTGATTATTCAGCTCCTGTTTGGCGCCTATACAGCGGGCCTGAATGCCGGCTATGTCGCCAACACTTGGCCGCTGATGAACGGACATTTCGTCCCCGACGGCATCGAATGGGCGTCGGGCATCTGGGCCGCGCTCAACAATGACCCCTATCTGATTCATTTCATCCACCGTTGGTGGGCGTGGGTGGTGGTCGGTTTCCTGATCTTTCTCGCGCGCAGGGTGCGACCCATCGACCGGCGGAGTTCCATTGCGATCCATATCGCCTTCGGTAGTCAGATACTGCTGGGAATCGCGACAGTGATGACCGGGATCGACATCCATCTCGCCGTGCTTCACCAAGCGGTGGGCGCCCTTGTGGTGGCGGCCACGGTGTGGGGCGTGCACGTGCTCGGTCGTACCAATCCAGGGTCCAGGATAGGCTGAGAAGCAGCCGCTTCCCTTTAGCCAGCAGGAAAGAGGGTAGGATTTTACCCGCTAGCAAAGCCCCACTTTCGCTTGACTTGCAGCAACAAGAGCGCCAATAGCGCCCCAGTTTGCCGGACCCCTGCGAATCAGGATCGTTCGGCATTTGTTATTTTGAATCCCATTCTCCAAGAAGGAGCCACCCCATGAAGGGTATCAGCAAACAGACACAGTCGGCCAAGCCCGCTGAAGTCGAAAAGAAATGGCATATCGTCGATGCCGAAGATCTGGTCGTTGGCCGGGCAGCCTCGATCATCGCGAATATCCTGCGCGGCAAGCACAAGCCAAGCTATACGCCGCATGTCGATTGTGGCGATCATGTCATCGTGATCAATGCCGAAAAGGTGAAGTTCACCGGCAACAAGACCAAGCAGAAAACCTATTACAAGCACTCCGGTCACCCCGGTGGCATCAGCGGCACGACCGCCGAGAAGGTCCTCGAAGGACGTTTTCCTGAGCGCGTCATGGAAAAGGCCGTCGAGCGGATGATCCCCAAGGGACCGCTTGGCTTTGCCCAGATGCGTGCTTTGCATGTTTTCGCTGGCACCGAGCATCCCTATGCCGGCCAGAACCCGGTGGCGCTGGACGTCGCATCGATGAACCGTAAGAACAAGGTGGGCGCATAATGTCTGATGTAAAAACCGATCTCGCTGATCTGAAAGATATCGCTGGCGCAGCTGTAGCCGATGCTCCTGCTGCCGCTGAAGGTGATGCGGCTGCTGCTGTTGAACCACCCGTGTCAACCATGCCCCTGCGCGAACAGGAACTGGACAAGTTCGGGCGTGCCTATGCAACCGGTCGCCGGAAAGACGCCGTTGCGCGCGTATGGCTGAAACCTGGCAAGGGCAAGATCACGGTCAATGGCCGCGATCAGGAAACCTATTTTGCACGGCCGACGCTGCGTCTGGTCCTCAATCAGGTGTTCGCCATTACCGAGCGCGAAGGCCAGTACGACGTCGACGTCACCGTCAAGGGCGGCGGTCTTTCGGGACAGGCCGGTGCGGTCAAGCACGGCATTTCGCAGGCGCTGACCAAATATGAGCCGAAGCTTCGTGCCACGGTCAAGGCGGCAGGCTTCCTGACCCGCGACAGTCGCAAGGTCGAGCGGAAAAAATACGGCAAAGCGAAAGCGCGCAAGAGCTTCCAGTTCTCCAAGCGTTAAACGCAGCAACAACGACTATCGAAAAAGGCGGCTTTCGAGCCGCCTTTTTTATGGTGAGGCCCGCTATATAATCGGGAAATCGGGCGCCGGGTGCTGGGGGTCCCGGATCGCTGTCCGGCTCGAGATAAACAGGATGATCGTCGTCAAGACCGCCGAAATCAGCATCACCCAAGCCGCACCGATTGTACCGAAGTCGGGCAGGAAGACAGCCAGCAGCAGGCCAAGCGCGACCAGCCCGACGACCCGCGCTACAAGCGCGTCGCGCGCGCGCCCGG
>CAWUKF010000177.1:0-5472 GCA_963922745.1 uncultured Sphingomonadales bacterium | reverse complement strand
ACCGTCTCGGTCGCCGGCCACTGGGACGCGGATGACGAGCGCTCGCGCTTCCTGAAGGCGGTCCGCGACGGCGCCTGCACCCTGTTTGCGACGACCCTGTCGCCCGACTATAACAAGGCCCACGCCGACCATCTGCATTTTGACCAGGCACCGCGCGGCGGCTACCAATATTGCCGCTAGCAGCCGGTCCCCGATTCATGCTGCACAAGGCAGCAACAAAGGAGAAGAAACCATGTTCGTTGCGGCCTATTGGTGGAAAGTCCATCCCGGCAAGGAAGAACAGTTCCGCACCGCCTGGCGGCGCGGCACCGAGCTGATCCGGGAGAAATACGGCAGCCTCGGATCCCGGCTGCACCGCGAGCGCGACGGGCGCTTTGTCGGCGTCGCCGAATGGCCGGATGAAGCGACCTGGCAGAAAGCCTTCGACGCAAAGATGGCCTATGACGACCCGGAAACCCGCGCCGCCTTTGTCGACGCCATCGCCGACACCGCCGACGAGCCATTGCTGCTGATGACGGTGACCGACGATCTGCTGGGCCGGGATTAATTTGGAACAGGATGCCGTTCCGCACGTTGATAGCACAGAAGCAAATCAGCAAAGGAACGCAACATGACAGACAAGAGCCAGATCAAGGAACATATGGAAGTCATCGGCGCCGACGGTGTGCATGTCGGCGTGGTCGATCATCTCGACGACAGCGGCGAGCGGATCAAGCTGACCAAGAAAGACAGCCCACAGACCGAAGACGGCAAGGGCGCATCCCACCATTATCTGCCGCTCGGCCTGGTCGCGGAGGTCGAGGGCGACAAGATCCGCCTCTCGGCCACAGGCGAAAACGCGGTCAACATGTTCGAAGAAGACAGCTAGACGGAACAGCCCATCGCTCAAAAGCCCCGACCGCGCAGCGCGGGCCGGGGCTTTGGCATTTCGGTTCCGGGCCCGAGTGGCTCAGCGACCAGTCATCGGTGCCCCGTCACTCTGGCGCGGCTTCATTCTTGATCGAATTGTAGCGGAATTATTTCGGTAATGATCGCATATGGGCGACAATCATTTGCAAAAATTGCCCGCAACCCATCGGCCATCCCAACATTTGTAACTGCGGCTCGATTCACAAACGACCCCGCCGTCAGAATATTGCTTGCCGTTCCAGAAACAGGATTCCTTCTTCGTTTTCAGGCCAAGCTCCGAGATGTCTGTCCCTTCCGGAAGGATATCGGAGTTTTCCAGGGTTGCATCTTGTGGTTGAACGTCCTCGCCAACCGGCTCTGGCGTTGCCGACTCCATCGCCGTGTCATCGGCTGGCTGCTCTTTCTGAGTCGAACAGGATGCCAATCCGATCGATGCAACAGCTAATATCAATGCCCAGTTCTTCATGCTGCCCCCTTTCGTCTTCTGCAATCTATCTCCCGAGTCTAAGTTAAAACGCGGGATGGTGCAAATGCCTCAACCCCGCTCTCCGTTGCGCGAGAAGATGCAAAAACGCTGTCCTACACCCGCCCCGATCGCATATCATCGCGCCGCGTCCGCGCCCCGCGCGAGCCCGGCTCTTTGACATTTCAGGCAGATGGTAACGATATCCGGAAGGTCACACTCGACCCCGCCCCGGCACCCGACAAAGCCAGGAATTCTGCGGCCTTCGGGCAAAGGTCACGCTAAACAAAAAGGCGTGAAACTGTCAGGTTCAGGCCGGAACCCCGGCGCAAGCGCAGCGCCGATCAGCGAACGGCGAGTGAAGCCTCAGCTCTCGTCCTTGGTATAGGGCACAAATTCGCCAAAGGCACAGCTGCCCATCGGCATGCGGCTGGCGCTGTCGACCAGCGTTATCGCCTCACCCTTGCACAGCGACGACGTCGGCCGGCTATAGGACAATATGCTGCGGTCGGCGTTGCGGCAGCCGCCATAGGGCTTGTTGACATAGATGGTCCTGGCGTTGCGGCTCGATCCGAAGACCAGCACATCGTCACTGATCACCGTCATATTGCGCTGGTCGGCAGAGTTGATGCAGGTCCGGGGCTCCCCGGCGGTGCGGCCTTCGAGGCGCTGGTCGAGCTTGACCTGCTGTTTCTCGCTCAGCTGGGCTTTCTCGCCGCTTACGGCGGGGGAAGCGAGCAGCATCGCTGCCGGAAGGGCGAAAATGAGTTTGTTCATGGCCAGTCTCCTGTTTCAAAGCTCCGTCAGCAAGCCATTAAACGCCAACCGGGCTGAACCGGGAATGAAGCGGGTTCGGGGAGTCAGAAATTATCCTTGGCCAGCCGCCGCGCGGCCAGTTCCGCGACCGAGGACGCCCGCATGAACGGATTGGTCGCCCGCTCCTGCCCGATCGTCGTCGGCACCGTCGCCTCGCCACGCTCCCGCAGGGCCATCACTTCGGCCATCCGCTGCTTGAGCGCAAGATTGTCCGGCTCGGCAACCAGCGCATATTCGCCGTTGGCCTGGGTATATTCGTGGGCGCAATAGACCCGGGTGCTGTCCGGCAGCGCTTCGAGCTTGCGCATATTGTCGAACATCTGCGCGGCGCTGCCCTCGAACAGCCGGCCGCAGCCCATCGCGAACAGCGTGTCACCGACGAAAGCCGCCTTTTCCGACGGGATATGGAAGGCGATATGGCCAGCGGTGTGCGCCGGCACGTCGATGACCTCGGCGGTCACTTCGCCCAGCTTTACCGAGTCGCCACCCCTGACCATCGTATCGAGGGTCGGAATGCGGTCCTTCTCCGCCTCCGGCCCGGTGATGTGACAGCCGGTCGCCTCCTTGATCGCGGCATTGCCGCCGGTATGGTCGGGGTGCCAGTGGGTGTTCCAGATCTGGGTGATGGTCCAGCCGCGGATGTCGGCCTCGGCCAGCACCGGATCGGCGATCGCCGGATCGACCACCATCGTCTCGCCGGATTCAGGCTCGTGGACCAGCCAGATATAATTGTCGGACAGAACGGGAAGGCGAATGATCTCTAACATGGCCACAAATTACCCTGCCGGAACAAAATTGTCGATGGTTAACAGTAAAATAGGACTTTCGCCCTATCCGCTCGGTCTCGGCAGCAGATTTTGAAAAGGGGTTGTTTTTTTGCGCTTGTTGGTCGCATTTCTGGCATATCTGTGCCTCTGCTCTCCCGCCCTCGCCGAGGTCCCGATGTCGGACCGCCTGTGCACCCAGAGCAGCGCGATGAATATCAGCATCGCCGACGTGCTGAAGGCGGGCAAGGCCTTTGATTGTTCAAGCGACAAATATGCGCTCGCCGGTCCCAGGGTGTGGGTCAAATTCCCGTTTCTCGCCGATACGCTGCCCGACGGCACGGTCGAGGTGCAGGGCGACAATAACGGGCTGACCAGCATGCAGGTCCACGCCCAGCTCGACGACGGCACCATATTGTCATCCGCCTTCTCCGAACCTGAAGTGGCGAAACACTGGCGGTCGAAAGGATCCTATGGCCTGCCCGTCCCGGGTAGTGACCAGCCGGAGCTGCGCAAGCGAATCCGGACGGTCTATCTGGCGATCGATCGACCAAAAGTGGTCAGCTCGATCTCGCTGGTCCAGCTTGCATCGAAGCAGAAATGGGATGATCTGACGCTGCCGCTTTCGATCATGTTCGCCGCGCTGTGCGGCATGGCGATCATGCCGCTCATCTACAATCTCTTCTTCTATGGCGCGATGCGCTACGATTTCATGCTCTGGCACAGCGTGATGATCAGCGCGACCGTCTGCTATACCTTCAGCTCCTCCGGCCTGATCTTCCTGTTTTTCCCCGGAATCAGCCTGATTACCAAGATGCTGATCAACTATTGGGCGCTCGCGATCGGGGTCGGTGCCGGCGGCTTTTTCCTGCTGCGCTTCGTCGAACCGGGAAAAATTGCGCCCTGGCTGAAAGTCCTGATCATGACGACGGCTTTGCTGCCAGTCACGGTCACGGCTTCGGTGCTGCACATTGACGGCGGCTACAGCATGGATGCGCGCAACTATTATCATGCCTCGTTCCTGCCGATCTTTTTTATCGTGCTCTACGCGATGGGGCATGCGCTGCGCCGCGGCAGCCGGGCGATCTGGTTCCAGATCGCCGGCTGGACCCCGATCATCCTGTTCAGCCTCGACCGGGTGGCGCGCGGCATGGACCTCTATATCGGCTGGCCGATCCTCGACTATGGCCTTTATTTCATGCTGGTGCTGGAAACCGTCATCCTCGCGCTCGGTGTCGCCAACCGCATCCTGCGCCTGCGCCAGCGGCACGAACATACTTTGCGCCAGCAGGCCGAACTGACCGTGCTCGCCGACACCGACGGGCTGACCATGTTGCACAATCGCCGCTCGTTCGAACGGGAATTTGTCCGCAACCAGCGCGAGCAGCATTACAGTCATCTGGCGATTATCGACATCGACTTCTTCAAGCGGGTCAACGACCGCTATGGCCACGAGATTGGTGATACCGTGCTGCGGGTGGTCGGCGATACGCTCAATGCGACACCGCATTTTGCTGCCCGCATCGGCGGTGAGGAATTCACGCTGCTGATGCGGATGGACGGTCAGGAAAAACTCAAGAACTATCCGGCCAATGCGCTCGCCGAAATTTGCCAGACGCTGATCAAGGCGGTGGATGACGAGGTGCCGGAAATCCGCGAACCGGTGACATTTTCGGTCGGTGTTGCTCCGATCACCAAACGCACGTCGCTGCGCAGTGTGATGGCTACCGCCGACCGGCGCCTCTATGATGCCAAGAACAACGGCCGCAACCAGATTGTCTGGATCGATCTGTCGACAAAGAAACCGGACACGCCAGCCGGAATCGCTTCCGTCTGACGACGCTCAGGCGTCTACCATTCGCCGATATTCTCCATGCTCGCCCAGGGTTCCTGGACCGGAAGATTTTCCCCCTTCTGCAGCAGCTCGACCGAAATATTGTCCGGCGACCGCACAAAAGCCATATGGCCATCACGCGGTGGCCGGTTGATCGTCACCCCGGCATCCATCAACGTCTGGCATAGCGCATAGATATCATCGACCGCATAGGCGAGATGCCCGAAATTGCGGCCACCATCATATTTTTCGGGCGCGCTGCCATCTTCCGGCGGCCAGTTGTAGGTCAGCTCGACTTCGGCGACATCTTTCTGCCCGGGGCCGGCCAGAAAGATCAGCGTGAAGCGCCCCTGCTCGCTGTCGTAGCGGCGCACTTCTTCCAGACCAAGAAGTCCGAAAAACTTGACCGTCGCCGCCGGATCGCTGACCCTCAACATGGTGTGCAGATATTTGATGGTCATTTTCCTACTCCATTCATCGCTATTCAGAAACGGTTCATCGCAAACATGGCAACGCCGCATCGGGTCATTTGAGACAGCCTAAGCGGCTTTTGAATTGAGGGAAAGAGCGATGAGCGAGAAATTTATCGAGAATAGAAACAAGGTCTGGCTGGCCAGCGCGGGATTGTTGACGATCGGCCTGATTGCCGGGGGCTACCTGCTGGGCGACGGCCTGCTACGCGCCAG
>CAWUKF010000176.1:0-5483 GCA_963922745.1 uncultured Sphingomonadales bacterium | reverse complement strand
TCATCGCCCGCAACTGAGCGCCAGTTTCCTCGATCGGATGCGCTTCGGCTGCCTTGCGGGCGGCCTTCAGTTCCGGTTGTCCGGCGCGGTTGTCGAGCACGAAATTCTTCACAAAACGGCCTGACTGGATGTCGGCGAGTACGCGCTTCATTTCCGCCTTGGTTTCGTCCGTGATAATCCGGGGGCCAGTGGTAATATCGCCATATTCCGCAGTGTTGGAGATGGAATAGCGCATATTGGCAATGCCGCCTTCATAGAGCAGGTCGACGATCAGCTTGGTCTCGTGCAGACATTCGAAATAGGCCATTTCCGGCGCATAACCAGCTTCGGTCAGCGTTTCGAAGCCCGCCTGGATCAAGTGAGTGATACCACCGCAAAGAACGGCCTGTTCGCCGAACAGATCGGTTTCACATTCTTCGCGGAAATTGGTTTCGATGATTCCGGAACGGCCGCCGCCGACACCCGACGCATACGCCAGCGCCACATCATGGGCATTGCCGGACACATCGCGATCGATCGCGATCAGGCAGGGCACGCCGCCGCCGCGCTGATATTCGCTGCGCACCGTGTGGCCGGGGCCCTTTGGCGCGATCATGATGACGTCGAGATCCTTGCGCGCCTCGATCAGGCCGAAATGGATGTTGAGACCGTGAGCGAAGGCGAGGGCGGCGCCTTCCTTCATATTATCGTGCAGATCATCGGCATAGATCGCCGCCTGATGCTCGTCGGGTGCGAGGATCATGACAATATCGGCCCAGGCCGCGGCGTCCTGATTGGTCATCACCTTGAAGCCAGCCGCTTCTGCCTTTTTCGCGGTCGCTGAACCGGCGCGCAGGGCGATCGCTACATCCTTCACGCCGCTGTCACGGAGGTTCTGGGCGTGGGCATGGCCCTGGCTGCCATAGCCGACAATTGCAATTTTCTTGTCGGTGATCAGGTTCATATCCGCATCGGCGTCGTAATAGACTTTCATTTAGGCGTCCTTTGTATTTCTGTGATTTGAAACGAAAATATTCTAGCTGGCGTTCGGCCCGCGTCCCACCGCAACCACGCCGGTTCGGCCCACTTCGACCAGTCCGACTTCGCGCATCAGTGCAACGAACGTCTCGATCTTCTCGGGCGCGCCGGTAATCTCGAAGATGAAGCTCTCGGTCGAGGCATCGACAATCCGCGCGCGATAGGCATCGGCGAGGCGCATCGCTTCGATCCGGTTATCGCCTTTGCCGGCGACCTTTACCAGGGCCAGTTCGCGCTGCACGTGCGGTCCGGATTCGGTCAGGTCGCGCACGCTGTGCACCGGCACCAGACGATCGAGCTGGGCAATGATCTGCTCGATCACATGCGGCGGGCCGTTGGTGGCGATGGTGATGCGGCTGATCGCGTGATCTTCGCTGATATCCGCGACGGTCAGGCTTTCGATATTATAGCCGCGTGCGGTGAACATGCCGGCGATGCGCGCCAGGATCCCTGCTTCATTGTCGACCAGAACGGCCAGAACGTGCCGTTCAACGGCTTCCTCATGAATATGCATCACACCAGCGCCTTTGCTTGATCGTCCATCGTGCCTTTGACATCCTCGGCCGTCAGCAGCATTTCGGTGTGCGATGCGCCGGAGGGAATCATCGGGAAGCAGTTGGCGAGCTTGGCAACCCGGCAATCGACCAGCACGGGGCCGTCGGTTTCCAGCATTTTCTGAATTCCGGCTTCCAGGTCATCCGGTTTCTCGATCCGGAGACCGGTCCAGCCATAGCTTTCCGCCAGCTTCACAAAATCTGGCAAACTGTCGCTGTAACTGTTTGAATAACGGCTCTCATAGGTCAGTTCCTGCCACTGCCGGACCATGCCCATATATTCGTTGTTGAGGATGAACAGCTTGACCGGCAGGCGATATTGGGTCGCCGTGCCGAGCTCCTGGATATTCATCTGGATCGACGCTTCTCCGGCAATATCGATGACCAGCGCATCGGGATTGCCAAGCTGGGCGCCGATTGCTGCCGGCAGGCCATAGCCCATCGTGCCGAGACCACCGCTGGTCAGCCATTTGTTGGGACTTTCAAAATCAAAATGCTGCGCGGCCCACATCTGGTGCTGGCCGACTTCGGTGGTGATGATGGGCTCGCGCTCGTGGGTGGCTTGCCAAAGCTTGCGGATAGCCTCCTGCGGCATGATTTCCTGTTTGTTTTCAGGATAATCGAGGCAATTGGTTGCGCGCCAGCCCTTGATCCGCGCCCACCATTCCTCATGGTTCGGGGTGGTATAGCGCCGGCCCTTGAGCACCGCCAGCAGCTGTTCCATCACCCGGCCGACGTCGCCGATAACCGGCAGGTCGACCCGGATCGTCTTGTTGACCGAGGAGCGGTCGATATCGACATGGATTTTCTTGCTGTTCGGCGAGAAGGCGTCGATCCGTCCGGTAATCCGGTCGTCAAACCGCGCGCCGAGGCAGACGACAAGATCAGCCTTGTTCATCGCCATATTGGCTTCAAAGGTCCCGTGCATGCCCAGCATGCCCAGCCACTGGTCGGAAGACGCCGGAAACGCGCCAAGCCCCATGAGCGTGGAGGTCACCGGACAGCCGAGCAAGGCAGCCAGTTCGCGGAGGGTTTCGCTGGCCTTCGGTCCGCTGTTGATGATGCCGCCACCGGTATAGAGGACCGGTGCCTTCGCGTTCATGATCATCTCGGCAGCGCTGTTAATGGCCTTGAAATCGCCTTCGGTCTGGGGCTGGTAGCGGCTGTTTCCCTTGCCCGTGTGACGGGTAAATTCTGCCGCTGCGACCTGGACATTCTTCGGAATGTCGATGAGCACCGGACCGGGGCGACCTTGCGTCGCGATATGAAAGGCTTCCCGTACCACGGCGGCCAGGTCGGAAGGTTTCTTGACCAGATAATTATGCTTGGTGCAGTGGCGGGTAATGCCGATGGTGTCGGCCTCCTGAAAGGCGTCCGTGCCGATCAGGTTGGTGGCAACCTGGCCGGTGATGACGACCATCGGGATGCTGTCCATCAGCGCATCGGTGATGCCGGTGACCGCATTGGTGGCCCCGGGGCCGGAGGTGACCAGCACGACCCCGGGCTTGCCGGTGGATCGCGCATAGCCTTCCGCGGCATGGGTCGCGGCCTGCTCGTGCCGGACAAGGATATGCTTCATCTTTGGATGTTCGTAGAGCGCGTCGTAAATCGGCAGCACGGCACCGCCCGGATAACCGAACACGGTATCCACACCCAGGTCCAACAGGGTCTCTACCAATATGTCGGCGCCGCTCTTTTCGGCCACATCATGCTCCATCTACTGTGTGTTTCGGCTGCCCGCCCGCCATGATGCACTGCAACAGGATAGGCAAGGCTTTGTTATTTCGGGGGTCGCTACATAGATGATTATGTTATGTCAAGGGCAAAGTATGTAATATAGTTTCAAATACACTATCAATATCATTATATAATGTCTGGTCGAGCCGAGGCCATTCCGCCGGGCTCTGATTTCGGAACCAGGTATACTGGCGCTTGGCATATTGCCGGGTCGCTGTTTGCGCCCGCTCGATCGCGCATTCCCTGTCGACCTTACCTGCCAGCCAGTCGCCGAATTCCGCGACACCAATGGCCCGCATCACAGGCAGGTTTTTCGGCAGATTTCGGGCCAGAAGGCGCTCCACTTCCTCGACCGCGCCGGCGGCCACCATCCGGTGCAGCCGCCGGTCGCAGCGCTCATAGAGCCATTCCCGGTCGGGCAGCATGACCAGCGGATGCAGGCATATCTGGTCGCCGATTCCGCCAATCTTTTGTCGCTGCCAGTGGTTCAGCGGCTTTCCGGTCGACCGGACGACTTCCAGAGCGCGCTGGATTCGCGTCGTGTCCGCTGCATGCAATCGTCCGGCGGCGACCGGATCCAGTTGTCCCAGCGCGTTATATGCTTCCAATGTTTCCAGTTTCCTGATTTCCCGCCGGATATCCGGGCTGATTTCGGGAATCGGGGCGATCCCCTCCAGCAGAACCCGGACATAGAGCCCGGTGCCGCCGACCAGGATCGGTAACAGGTCGCGGTCATGGGCGTCGGCAATTGCCGCCTTGGCGTCATCCGCCCAGCGCGCCGCGGAACAGGCTTCGCTGCCGTCAATATAGCCGAAAAGCTGATGTTCCACGCCTTCCATTTCGTCCTCGGTTGGGCGGGCACTGAGAATAGACAGGTCGCGATAGACCTGGGCGCTGTCGGCGTTGATGATCACCGAGGGTTGCTTTTTGGCGATCTCCAGTGCCAAGGCGGATTTGCCGCTGGCCGTCGGCCCGACGACCAGCGCGACATTTCGGTCCTGTTTGGGAGAAATCATGTTCATCGCGACGCTCATAGCAAAAGAATCCCTGAATGAGAGAGATATTAAGGCCGCGACTGCCGCTCTCGCCGCGTCCGGTGCGCTGGTCAGCCGCCAGTCCGACATTGTCGACGGGCGGGCGCTGGATTTCTTTTTTGCCGGCGATCGGGTTGCAGCGCGCCAGCATCTCGAAGCCCTGTCGGGGGAAGTCGATGTGGCGGTGCAGCCGGAAACCAACCGCCGCAAGAAACTGCTGATTTCCGATATGGACAGCACCATGATCACGGTCGAATGTATCGACGAGCTTGCCGACTATGCCGGGATCAAGCCGCAGATTGCCGCGATCACGGAACGCGCCATGCTCGGCGAGCTGGACTTCGAGGAGGCACTGCGGGGCAGGGTGGCGTTGCTCAACGGGCTGGACACGGATGCCATCCGCAAATGCCTGGATGAACGGGTAAAGATCATGCCCGGAGCCGAAATCCTGGTCCGGACCATGGCGCAGGGGGACGCCGCCACCATTCTCGTCTCGGGGGGATTCACAAGCTTTGCGAAGCCCGTGGCCCAAGCGATTGGTTTTGAATCCTTTCACGCCAATATTCTTGGCGAAGATGATGGCCGTCTGACCGGCGAGCTGGCCGGAGCTATCGTCGATTCGGGCCGCAAGGATGAATTGTTGCGGTCAGCCGCGCAGGCCGCAGGCCTGTCGCTGGACCAGTGCATCGCGGTGGGAGACGGTGCCAATGATATCCCGATGCTGCAACGCGCCGGACTCGGCATCGCCTATCACGCCAAGCCCAAGGCGGCGGAGGCCGCCGACGTGGCGATCAAATATAATGATCTGACAGCCCTGCTATATATTCAGGGGATAGCTGCCGACCAGTGGGTTATCTGACCATCGACTAGCGTCGCTTCGTGATGCAATCGTTGCCGGATGCCTTGACGGTGCTGCACATCGAATCCGCTTGCGCCTGGGTGGCAAAGGGGCCTGCCTGCAGCCGCGTGATACCGCCAGCCTTGACCAGATAGGGCTGCAGCCCCGCCAATGCCGAAACCCGGCCTTCCAGGCTGTTCCAGAGATTCTTGGCCTTGCTCTCGTCGCTGAAGGCACCCAGCTGCACGCGCCAGTCGCCACTCACGGCGGTCGGGACCCGGGCGGTCGTCGCGACCGGGGGTG
>CAWUKF010000175.1:0-5499 GCA_963922745.1 uncultured Sphingomonadales bacterium | reverse complement strand
TGTAAAGCGCCCCGGGCTGGTCGCGCAGATGTAGCCGGAGGCGGGCAAGGCGGCCGGAGCGGGCAAGATCGCGCAGCAGCACATTGGCGAGCAGGCGCGTGTCGATATTGCCGCCGCATAGCACCAGACCGACTTTTTCGCCGGCGAATTTTTCCTTGTTGCCAAGCAGGGCGGCAAGGCCGGCCGCACCGGCACCCTCGACCACGGTTTTCTCGATCTGCAGCAGCAGGCTCACCGCAGCTTCCAGCTGGGCCTCGCTGACCAGCAGGATCTCGTCGACATGCTGCTTGATGATGGCGGCGGTAAATTCCGAAGGATTCTGTACGGCAATGCCTTCGGCCAGCGTATCACCGCCGGCTGCCATGGTCTTGCCGTTCAGCTTCGCGTACATGCTGGGGTAGAGCGCTGCCTGCACGCCGGTCAGCTTGATCTCCGGCTTGATGGCCTTGGCCGCGGTGGCCATGCCGGAAAACAGCCCGCCGCCGCCGATCGGGATGATCAGCCGGTCGAGATCGGGTACCGCTTCCAGCATCTCGATCGCCACAGTACCCTGGCCGGCGGCCACCCGCGGGTCGTCGAAGGCGTGGATATAGGTCAGTCCGCGTTGCTCGGAGAGCAGCATGGCATGGGCATAAGCCTCATCATAACTGCCGCCGAAAATCACGATCTCGGCACCGTGCCCGCGGGTCTGTTCGACCTTAACCATCGGCGTGGTGCTGGGCATGACGATGGTTGCGGGAATGCCGAGATTCTTGGCGTTATAGGCGAGACCCTGGGCGTGATTGCCGGCAGAGGCCGCGATCACACCGGCCTTGCGCTTGCTTTCGTCCATTAGCAGCAGCGCGTTGAGCGCGCCGCGTTCCTTGTAGGCCGCGGTAAACTGCAAATTCTCGAATTTCAGAAAAACCTCGGCACCGCTCAGCTGCGACAGCGTGATGCTGTTCAGCGTCGGGGTATGCACGATCCTGCCCCTGATCCGCTCGTGCGCGGCTTTAACATCGTCAAAATCGAAGGACGGGCGAGCTATGGTCTGGATGTCATTCATATCGCCAGTGCCCCTAACGCATCTGGTCATCGAGGGAAACAATGATTATGGCCATTGCAAAAGGACAGGGAAGGCTATGGCAAAAATTGCATTTATCGGGATCGGCGTGATGGGGGGACCCATGGCCGGGCATCTGGTCAAGGCAGGGCATGAGCTCACCGTCTATAACCGGACCCGGGCCAAGGCCGAGGACTGGGTCGCCACACATGGCGGTTCGATCGCCGATGATCCGGCCGAGGCGGCTCGCGGCAAGCAGATCGTGATCACCTGCGTCGGCAATGACGATGATCTTGCATCGGTTACCATGGGGCGCGATGGTGCCTTTTCGACCATGGCACCGGGATCCCTGTTTGTTGACCACACCACGGTGTCGGCCCGGATCGCCCGGCAGCTGTCGGTGGAGGCCGAGGGGAAAGGTATTCATGTCGTAGACGCTCCCGTGTCCGGCGGCCAGGCTGGCGCGGAAAACGGGAAATTGTCGATCATGTGCGGGGGCAGCAAGGAAGCCTTCGCCGCCGCCGAACTGATCATGTCGGCCTATGCCGGAAGGATCGTCCATGTCGGCCGGATCGGGGCGGGGCAAACCACCAAGATGTGCAACCAGATCGCCATCGCCGGCGTGCTCGAGGGCCTGTCGGAGGCGTTGCGCTTTGCCCAGGCAAGTCGGCTCGATCTGGACAAGGTACACGAAGCGATTTCAGGGGGCGCCGCCCAGAGCTGGCAGATGGACAATCGCTGGGCGACCATGGCGAAGGACGAGTTTAATTTCGGCTTTGCCGTAGACTGGATGCGCAAGGACCTGGGGCTCGCGATCGAGGAGGCCCGGACCAATGGCGCGACGATTCCGGTGGCGGCGCTGGTCGATCAATTCTACGCCGAGGTGCAGGCCGCAGGCGGTGGCCGCAACGATACCAGCTCTCTGGTGTCCCGCCTTCCGAAAAGAAAATAGCAAGGAACGATGATATGAGCGGTTGGCTGAAAAAATACGGCCTGGCGTTGTGCGCCGGCGCAGCAGGTCTGTTTCTCGCTCCCGGGATCGCCCAGGCGGACAGCCTGATCGAGAATGTCAACGGCATGACCCTGGACAGCGAGGGCAAGGTCATCCGTTTCACCGGCATGGTCATCGACGATCAGGGCCGGGTGAAGGAGCTGCTCGACCGTCGCGACAAGCGCCCGCGCGAATTGGATTTCCAGTTTGACGGCAAGGGGCGAACGCTGATCCCGGGCTTTTTCGATGCGCACGGCCATGTCATGCAAATGGGGTTCGGCGCGCTTACGCTGGATCTGTCAGACACCCGGTCGTTGCAGGATGCGCTGGCCAAAATTGCGAGATATGCCGCGGAAAACCCGAACCGCCAGTGGATCATCGGCAGCGGCTGGAACCAGGAGGTCTGGGGTCTGGGGCGCTTTCCTACCGCCACCGAACTGGATTCGGCGGTCGCTGACCGCCCGGTATTCCTCAGGCGGGTTGATGGCCACGCGGCGTGGGCCAATGGGGCGGCGATGCAGGCGGCGGGCATCTCCGCTGCGTCGAAATCGCCAAGCGGTGGTAGTATCGAAAGGGTTGGCGGCAAGCCGTCGGGCGTTTTCGTCGACGCCGCGATGGACCTGTTCGGCGACGCGATACCGGCACCGCGACCGGTGGAACGGGATCTCGCGCTGGCCAAGGCACAGGATATTCTGCTGGCGAACGGCGTCACCTCGATTGCCGACATGGGCACTACGATGCAGGACTGGCAGAGCTACCGCCGGGCAGGGGACAAGGGCCAGCTGAAAATCCGGATCATTTCCTATGCTGCGGAAATCGAAAATATGATTGCCATTGGTGGGCCGGGTCCGTCGCCGTGGCTCTATAACGACCATCTCAAGCTGGCCGGCGTGAAACTATATGTCGACGGCGCGCTCGGATCGCGTGGCGCGCTGCTCAAACGACCCTATGCCGACATGCCGGGCGAAAGCGGGCTGGCGATGCTGACATCGGCGCAACTCAAGAACAAGATGAGCAGGGCGGCGATGGACGAGTTCCAGACCGCGGTCCACGCGATTGGCGACAAGGCGAACGACGAGGTCCTGTCTGCGATCGAGGAATTGCGCGACACATATAAGGGGGATCGCCGCTGGCGGGTCGAGCATGCCCAGATCATTGATCCCGTCGATATTCCGCGTTTCGCGGCGACCGGTACGATCGCTTCGATGCAGCCTGTGCACCAGACATCCGACCGGTTGATGGCGGAGGCACGTCTTGGTCCAGCGCGGCTTGCCGGTGCCTATGCCTGGAAGTCGCTGCTGGATTCGGGGGCGACACTGGCATTCGGGACGGACGTGCCCGTGGAATCGTCCGATCCATTTGCGGGACTGGCCGCCGCCATCACCCGCGAAGATGCGTCCGGCCAGCCGTTTGGCGGATGGATGCCGGCGCAGCGGCTGACTCGCGAGCAGGCGTGGCAGGCCTATACCAATGGCGCGGCTTATGCAGCCTTCGCCGAGGATCGGCTAGGCAGTCTCGAACCCGGGAAGAGGGCGGATTTCCTTATCGTCGACCAGGATATCCTGCTGGCGACACCAGCCCAGATCCGGGCGATGCAGGTGGCGGAAACCTGGGTCGCCGGTCGCCCAGTATTTGTCAGAAAGTGATCGTCAACCGCTAAGTGGTTTGAAAAACAAGCCAGTTTGCCAAACTTTTCGTAAATTAGAGTTGTTACGAATCATAATTTCCTTTAAGTGGCTTAGCGGACGGGACGAAAAATACAGAAGTCCGTTGAAATACAATGGGGCGCAAGAAGTCCATTCTTTTGGATTTTACTCTTTGTAATATATTATTTTGGAGCATTTTATGAAATTTGGTAAACTCGCAGCTGGCATGGCAGCCCTTACTCTCGTTGCGGCGCCTGTCGCAGCCCAGGCAGCTAACAGCACTGCACCGGCCGTTGAACGCGTTGCGGCAACGTCGTCGTCGTCTGAAAAGCTGGAAGGCGAAAATGGCATTCTGATTGCTGTTCTGGCTGCAGCTGCCGTTATTGCCGGCATCATCATCATCGCTGATGATAACGATCCAACAAGCCCCTGAGCTTTTGGACCACGAAGTTTAAAGAGCGGGGCGATTTTCGCCCCGCTTTTTTTTTTGCATTGCGTCGTCCGCTGCTATCATGAAGGAATGTGGTAAACCGCCTTTTCATTTTGCTTGCTGAGATGCATATTGTGCCGGTCGATTCTCTCGAATGTAACAAAAGGCCGGCTTTGTGACTGCACCCGTTCGCTTTCCGCGATTCTTTGTGACCAACCCCAGTCCATGTCCCTATTTGCCCGGGAAAAGCGAACGTAAGGTTTTTACTGAGCTAAATGGTGCGCATACCGATGAACTTAACGACGCGCTCGGTCGCATCGGCTTTCGTCGCAGCCAGAATGTTGCCTACCGACCGAGTTGCCTTGATTGCAAGGCCTGCGTTTCGGTCAGGGTACTGACCGACGAATTTCGTCCCAGCACAACCCAGCGAAAGCTGATCCGTCGCAACCAGGATCTGGTGGTAGAGGCCTGCGAGCCCTGGGCGACCGACGAGCAATATCAGCTGCTCCAGAAATATCTCGCCAAACGACATCCCGGTGGCGGCATGGCGGAAATGGACGAGATGGACTATTCCGACATGGTCGAACAATCTCCGGTCAAGAGTTTCGTGATCGAGTATCGCGAACCGACTGAGGATGGCAGCAGGGGCCGGCTGGTCGGTGCTTGTCTGACCGACCAGCAAGGCGACGGCCTGTCGATGATTTACAGTTTCTTCGATGCCGAGCACAGCGAGCGCGCCGGGTTGGGCAACTATATCATCATGGATCATATCTTGCGGGCGAAGACCGCAGGCTTGCCCTATGTCTATCTGGGCTACTGGGTCGATGGCTCGCCGCAGATGGAATATAAGGTCCGTTTCCGGCCGCTGGAACGGCTGGGCCCTGATGGCTGGCAGAGATTCGATCCGGCTGAGCTGGTCAAGCTGCAGCGCCCGCGCTGATCCACTCCAAGCCAGCGCCCATCCACAAAAAAGCCTGCCAACCGGAACCCGGTGGCAGGCTTTTTTGTTTCAATCCTGCAATCAGTCGTACATGCAGCGGGGCTGCTGGCAACCCTTGAGTGGCTCTGCCTTAGGAGCGGGCTTCCAAACCCTCTTCGGGGCAGCTTTCCACTGCTTCTTGTAGGTCGGCTTGCTGTAGATCACTTCCTCTTCAACATAGGTGGTTGTCGTGGTCGTGGTTACCGGTGCTGACTGGACGACGATCGTGGTGACCATCGGCTGCTGTACCTGCGGGTAATAATAGCCCGGCGTATAATATCCGTTCCAGCCGCTTGGATAGGACGGATAGCCCTGCGGTGGGTAAGGACGGTGTTGCTGGACCGGAGGACGAGCCGGATAGCGGTTGGCGTGCTGCTCTTCATAGCCGTATTTCTTCGGCAGGTGGCGGCA
>CAWUKF010000174.1:0-5499 GCA_963922745.1 uncultured Sphingomonadales bacterium | reverse complement strand
CTTACGCCGCGCGCGGCGGCTTTGGCGGCTTTGCCACCAGCCTTGGCGGCAGCGCCGTGCTCGGCGCGATCATCAATGCGGTGCAGTCGGACAGCAACAGCAATGTCCTGTCGACGCCATCGCTGACGGTGAACAACAATCTTAAGGGCAGCATATTGTTCGGCCAGGAAATTCCGGTCTCGACCGGCGAGGCGCTGTCGAACAATTTCGACAATGCCTTCCGTACGATCCAGCGGCAGAATGTCGGTATCGAGCTGGAGGTGACGCCGCAGATCAACGCCGGCGACGAAGTGCGGATGGAATTGCGCCAGCAGGTCAGTTCGATTGCTGGTCCGGTGTCCGACGATTTCAACGAGCTGATCATCAACAAGCGGGAAATCAACACCACCGTCACCGTCGGCGACGGCGAGATTATCGCGCTCGGCGGACTGCTCGACGACAATGAACGGCGCACGATCCAGAAAGTGCCGTTCCTGGGCGATATTCCGCTGCTGGGCGAGCTGTTCAAGTCGCGCGGCAAGTCGCGGGTCAAGACCAATCTGATGGTCTTCATCCGTCCGACGATCCTGAAGGACCCGAATGATGCACGGCGTTTCTCGAGCAACCGCTACGGCTATATTCGCGATCAGCAGCTCAGCCGCAATCCGAACCAGGAGCCGTCGATTGACGCGCTGGTGCGCGACTATCTCGGTACGGTGCCGCCATCGGTCGAATCGCGGCCGGATGACCAGATCATCTATGCGCCGGGCGATGTGCCAGCGGTCAGGGATAGCGGTGTGATTCAGCAGACGCCGCTGCCGGCGAGCGAGACCAGCGGGAACAGATGATGGAAATCGCCCGGGGAACAGAGGCGGTTGTTTCCGAAGCAGAGAACGGATCGGTTGTGCCACCGCCGATCAGGGATCTGCCTTATGCCTATGCCCGTGACCACGGCCTGCTGGTGCAGGATCGCAATGGTGAAAAACTGGCCATAGCCATGCGCGCTGGTTCTGATCCCTCGGCTTTGCTGGAGGTGCGGCGCTATCTGGCCTTGCCGTTCGATGTGGAACTGGTCGACGGTCCGGCGTTCGAAAAGCTGCTCTCGGCCCATTATGCGATGGACGGTTCGGCCGCGGCGATGGCGGGGGACATGGCGCTGGCCGGCGAGGGGCTGGATGATATTGCCGGGGATATCCCGAGCGCCGAGGATCTGCTGGACAGCGCCGATGATGCGCCGACCATCAGGCTGATCAACGGGATTATTGCGGAAGCGGCAAGACAGGGCGCGTCCGATATCCATATCGAGCCCTATGAGACGGGTCTTGTGGTGCGGATGCGGGTCGACGGTGTGCTGACCGAGAAGCTGCGCATGCCGCCGCATGTTGCGGGCGTGATCGTCAACCGGATCAAGGTGATGGCGCGGCTCGATATTGCCGAGAGACGAATCCCGCAAGACGGCCGGATCAGCCTGACGCTGGGCGGGAAGCTGCTCGACGTGCGCGTCTCTACACTGCCCAATAGAGCCAGCGAGCGAGTCGTGATGCGGATTTTGGACAAGGAGAGCGCCGGGATCTCGCTGGACCTGCTCGGCATGTCGGAAAGCACCCATGCGATCCTCACCGATGCATTGTCTGAACCCAATGGCATCATTCTGGTCACCGGCCCGACGGGATCGGGCAAGACCACGACGCTCTATGCAGGCCTCAAACAGCTCAACGATGGCAGCCGCAATATCCTGACCGTCGAGGACCCGGTGGAATATGCCATTGAAGGCATTGGTCAGACACAGGTCAATGCCAAGGTCGGACTGACCTTTGCCGCTGGCTTGCGCGCCATTCTCCGCCAGGACCCGGATGTGGTGATGATCGGCGAGATCAGGGATAGAGAGACGGCCGAGATCGCGGTGCAGGCGAGTCTGACTGGCCATCTGGTACTCTCGACCGTGCACACCAATGATGCGGTGGGTGCTATCACCCGGATGCGGGACATGAAGGTGGAGCCGTTTCTGCTCGCCTCGACCCTGCGCGCGGTCATCGCCCAGCGTCTGGTGCGCAAGCTGTGCGAGCATTGCCGCACGCCGATCCAGGCGGATGGCAGCCTTGCCTCGCTGCTCGGCTTTGACAATGGCACGGTGGTCTACCGAGAGACCGGCTGCGAGCATTGCAATCACACCGGATTCCAGGGCCGGATCGGCGTGTTCGAAGCGATCCGCATCGATGACACCCTGCGCAAGCTCATCAATGATGGCGGCGATGAGGCCGCGATTACGGCCCATGCCTTCCGCAACCAACCGCATCTGGGCGTGGCTGCGAGAGCGCTGGTCCGTGAGGGCCTGACCACCGCCGAAGAGGCGATCCGCATCTCCAGACGCGAAAGCGAAGCGGTCGATGCCTGACTATGCCTATACCGCGATCGACCCGAAGGGCCGGGAGAAGACCGGGCGGTTGACCGCGGCCAGTGACGATGCCGCCAAGGCCAAGCTGAGCGAGCGGAATTTCTATGTGGTGCACATGGAAAAGGCACAGGGGAAGTCGGGCAAGCAAGGCAAGGCCGCGACCGGCCTGTTCGGTCCGAAGAAACTGTCGTCAAAAGAACTCACCCTGTTCACCCGGCAATTGTCTTCGCTGGCACAGGTCAGTCCGCTGGAGGAGGCGCTGCGTCTGATTGGCAACCAGAATGAAAAGCCGCATGTGCAGCAGCGGATTGCGACCGTCCACGGCGGCGTGATCGAGGGGCAGCGTCTGTCCGAGGCGATGCGCCGCGAACCGAAAAGCTTTCCGCCGCTCTACCGGGCGATGATCGCCGCCGGGGAAAGTTCCGGAACCCTGCCCGACATCACCGAACGACTGGCGAATCTGCTTGAGCGCCAGGCAGAACTGCGCGGCAAGCTGATCGGGACATTGGCCTATCCGGCGGTTCTGGCGCTGGTCTCGATCATCGTAGTGGCGCTGCTGATGATCGCGGTGGTGCCGAAGGTGGTGGAACAATTTGACGATGTGAATCAGCAACTGCCGCTGGTCACGCGAATCGTGATCGGCATTTCCAGCTTTCTGGCGGACTGGTGGTGGGCGATCGCGCTGCTCATTGGTGTGATCGTGCTGATCGGCTGGCGTGCTCTGAAGGAACCACAAATCAAATATCGCTTTGACGGTTTCCTGCTGCGTCTGCCGTTCGTTGGCCGGTTGCTGCGGGATCTGCACGCCGCGCGGCTGGCCCGGACGCTGTCGACCATGGTTGCCAGCCGACTGCCGATCATCGAGGGGCTGAAACTGACCACGGGCACGATCCACAACAGCGTGCTGCGCAAGGCATCAGAAGATATGGTGGAAGCGATCCGCGGCGGCGGCAGCCTTTCGACGGCGCTAAAAAATACAGGGGTTTTCCCGCCAATGCTGGTCTATATGACCTCCAGCGGCGAGGCATCGGGGCAGCTCGATGACATGCTGGCGCGGGCGGCAAGCTATCTCGAGCGGGAATTTGACAATTTCAGTTCTACGGCACTGTCCCTGCTGGAACCGCTGATCATCGTGGCTCTTGGCGGGCTGGTCGCGGTGGTGATATTGGCGATCCTGTTGCCGATCTTGCAGCTACAGAATCTGGCCGGACTATAGGACCGGAGCAAAGGAATGATCATGACGACAGATATTGAAAATCCCGGCGAGGCTTCTGCTCCCGAAAAGAAAAAGGCGAAAAAGCGCAACGGCTTTACCCTGGTCGAGCTGATGGTGGTGATTTTCATTCTTGGTCTGCTGACCACGATCGTGGTGATCAACGTGTTGCCGAGCCAGGACCGGGCGATGGTTCAGAAGGCCCGTTCGGATATTGCGACGCTGGGGCAGGCGCTGGAAATGTACCGGCTCGACAATCTTGGTTACCCGACTTCCTCGGACGGTCTGCAGGCGCTGATCTCGCCACCCGCATCGCTGGCCACGACCGGGCGCTACCGCCAGGGCGGCTATATCAAGAAACTGCCGGATGATCCCTGGGGGCGCCCCTATCAATATGACAATCCCGGCCGTCAGGGCCCCGGCTATGATCTCTACTCACTGGGCGCAGACGGCGCACCGGGCGGCGATGACGACAATGCCGATATTTACGCCGAATAAGAACGGCAGCGCGTGAACCCCAGCATTCTTCTTACCGCCTTTCCGGCCACCGATGACGAGTCGCTCTATTGGTGGCACGTCAGGGATGGAGCGGTCGAGGCGTGGGGGTGCGATCGCGATCCGCTGGCGGCTTCGCAAGCCTATGGACCCGATACGATAGCAGAGGATCTCCTCACTATCGCACTGCTTCCGTCGCATCTGACCAGCATTCTGCACCACGAGGCGATCGCCGACGCTACCGATAGCCAGGTGCTTGCTGCCGCCAGGATCGCGGCCAGGGCCAAGAGCCTTGAAGGCGACAAGATCCATATCGTCGGCTCATTGACTGGCGCGGGCGAAGCGGTGACGGCAGCGGTCGGGCGAGACATATTGTCGGCGGGACTGGTCCATCTGCAGGCGCTGGGTCTCGATCCCGATGCGATCATCCCTTCCGGCTGGCTGCTGCCGGCTGTCAGCGACGGCGCGGTGTCGGCGGATTTCGGATTTGACCAGGTTCTGCGCTCCGAAAATATCATCGCGACCGATGATCCCGCCCTCCGGGAAATTCTTTTTGCCGGTCTGACCATGACGCCGATCACCGGCGATGCCTTTGACGCGATGATGATCGAGGCTCCGGAAAAGCGCGACCTGAACTTCCGGAACGGTCCGTTTGCGAAAAAGACCAAACGCGCGATGGATGCCGGGCAAAAACGCCGGCTGGTCTGGATGGTGGTCGCCCTGCTTTTCGTCACCCTTGCCATTCCGCTGGTGCAGCTGGCAAAATATCATTCGGCGGCGAATTCTGCCGACGAGGCGGCGCTGGCCAATGCCGCGACTGTAGTCGGCGAGCAGCCGGATCCGGATAGCGCCGAACGAGCGCTCGATCAGCGACTGATCGCCGAAAATCGCGGTAATATCATGTTTCCGGTCCCGGCTTCGGCGCTTTATTCCGCCCTGCAGCAAGTGCCGAACGTATCGGTTACGCGCATGGCTTATGGTGAAAACGGAATCGTCTCGGCGACCCTGTCCGCTGTTCGTAACGAGGATATCAATCCGGTTCTGATCGCGATTCAGGATGCCGGGTTCATCATCACGGCAACGCCGCGCACCGACGCCACCGGTTCCGCGCAGGCGGATATTACGGTGAGGGCACCATGATCGATAATGCCAGAAACTGGTTTGCCAGCCTCAGCCAGCGAGAGAAGATATTGGTGAGCATCGCTGGGCTGCTGCTGGCCGGGCTGATCGGCTATTATGGCATTGCCCGCCCGATGGTTGGGGGGATGGTCGATGCCGAGCAGCGCTATGTCGATGCCATCGAGCGGCAGGCGCGGATCGATGCGAAGGTGGCGGCGCTGCGGCGGCCGGCAGACGGATCCGTGGTCCGGTTCAGCGGTGCTATCGATGCCTTTGTCGGTCAGAGTGCAGGAGAGAC
>CAWUKF010000173.1:0-5615 GCA_963922745.1 uncultured Sphingomonadales bacterium | reverse complement strand
ATAATCCGCGCGCTGTCGATCAGGGCTGCCTTTTCCAGATTGGCCGCATAAGGCAGCGGAACATCCTCGTTGGTCACCCGGGTCACCGGCGCGTCGAGATCGTCAAATCCCTGCTCCATGCAAAGCGCAATGATCTCGCTCGCAATCGAGCAGGTCGGCCAGCCTTCCTCGGCAACCACCATCCGGTTGGTCTTGGCCAGGCTCTTGAGCACCGTCTCCGTATCCAGTGGCCGCAGCGTCCTCAGATCGATCACCTCCGCCTCGATGCCCTCGCCGGCCAGACTGTCCGCTGCCTCCAGCGCCAGACCGACGCCGATCGAATAGCTGACGATGGTGACATCGCTGCCTTCGCGGATGATCCGCGCCTTGCCGATCGGCAAAGTATAGTCGTCGAGTTCCGGCACGTCGAAAGAGCGCCCGTAGAGCAGTTCATTCTCCAGAAACACAACCGGATCAGGGGTCTGGATCGCCGCTTTCAGCAGCCCCTTGGCATCCGCCGCATCATAGGGCGCGATCACGATCAGGCCCGGGACCGATGCATACCAGGGACCATAATTCTGGCTGTGCTGCGCGCCGACGCGGGACGCCGCACCATTGGGGCCGCGGAACACGACCGGGCAGCGCATCTGGCCGCCGGACATGTAATTGGTCTTGGCCGCCGAGTTGATGATCTGGTCGATCGCCTGCATGGCAAAGTTGAAGGTCATGAATTCGACGATCGGTTTTAGCCCGCCCATCGCCGCACCCGCGCCGATGCCGGCAAAGCCATGTTCGGTGATCGGCGTGTCGATCACTCGCTTGCCGCCAAATTCGTCGAGCAGTCCCTGGGTCACCTTGTAGGCGCCCTGATATTCCGCGACTTCTTCGCCCATCACAAAGACCGTGTCGTCCTTGCGCATTTCCTCAGCCATCGCATCGCGCAACGCCTCCCGAACCGACAGCGAGACCATGCTCGTGCCCTCGGGCACCGATGGATCGTCAGCCCGTGAAATCGGCGGCGGCGGAGCCTCTTCCATGATTTCCGGTTTCGCGTCGTCGTCAGCAGGTTCCGCCTTTGTCTCGGCTTTTTCTGGAGCCGCTTTCTCGGCCTTTTCTGGGGCCGCGGATTTCTCGTCGGCGTCGGAACCGGCCTCTTCGTCTTCCCCGGCCATTTCGGCGATCACCGTACCAACAGCCACTTCATCCGTGCCTTCGGCAATCAGGATTTTCGTAATCACGCCTTCGTCGACCGCCTCGAATTCCATCGTCGCCTTGTCGGTTTCGATCTCCGCCAATATGTCGCCGGAGCTCACTTCATCGCCTTCCTTGACGAACCATTTGGCAACCGTACCGACTTCCATGGTCGGCGACAGGGCGGGCATTTTGAGTTCGATCGCCATCAATATTGCTCCACCAGCACGTTGGTATAAAGTTCGGACAGATCCGGTTCCGGGGATTCCTCGGCAAAGTCTGCCGCCTCCATCACCGTCTTGCGGACCTTCTTGTCCAGCGCTTTGAGTTCTTCCTCTTCCACGCCCTTCTTGAGCAGGGCCGCCTTCAGCCGCTCGATCGGATCGGATTTCTCGCGCACACCCTGGACCTCGTCACGGCTGCGATATTTGGCGGGATCGGACATCGAATGGCCGCGATAGCGATAGGTCTTGAGTTCCATCAAAACCGGCCCGCCGCCGCCACGCACTTCCTTGAGCACTTCCTCGACCGCGCCGCGCACCGCCAGCACATCCATGCCATCGACCTGCACGCCGGGGATGCGGAAACTTTCGCCGCGCCGGTACAGCTGGTCTTCGGCGGACGAGCGATTGACGCTGGTGCCCATCGCATATTGGTTATTCTCGATCACGAAGATCACCGGCAGCTGCCACAGCTCCGCCATGTTGAAGCTTTCGTAGACCTGCCCCTGGTTGGAGGCACCGTCGCCGAAATAGGCAAGGCAGACGCCGCCATCTTCCTTATATTTATGCGCGAACGCGAGACCGGTGCCAAGCGACACCTGCGCCCCGACAATGCCGTGGCCACCATAAAAGCCGTGATCGACAGAGAACATGTGCATCGAACCGCCCTTGCCCTTCGAAATGCCGGAGGCGCGGCCGGTCAGTTCCGCCATCACGATATTCGGGTCGATCCCGCAGGCAAGCATGTGGCCATGATCGCGATAGCCGGTGATGACGCTGTCCTTGCCGGGATTGATCGCCGATTGCAGGCCGGTGACCACCGCTTCCTGTCCGATGTAAAGATGGCAAAATCCGCCGATCAGGCCGAGACCGTAAAGCTGCCCCGCCTTTTCCTCAAACCGCCGGATGAGCAGCATCTGCTCATAGAATTCCAGCATTTCTTCCTTGCTGGCCTTGTAGACCGGGGCCGTCAATCCGCCGGTGGAATGCACCTCGGTCTTGGCTTTGGCGGGAGCGCGCTTTGGCGGCGCAGGTTTTTTGGCTGGAGCGGTTTTCCGGGGAGCTTTTGCCACGCGAGCGGGATCCTTTTTTTTATGAGCCGACAGCATAGCCAAAACCATGCCGTTACCCAAGCACTTAGACTCCGATTCCGACCCGAATATTTGCAGGCGGGTCGAAAAACCGGGTTGTTATTTCAGCGGAACAATAATCTCGTCCGGATGGACGACGTTCACCTTCTTGCGCAGCAATTCCCCGATCAGATCGGGATCCGCTCCCTTGGGATCCAGCAGCTCTACGCGGTTTTTCAGGGCATCGCGTTCGCTCTGCAATCTGGCCAGTTCCACGCCGCGCATTTCCAGCTGGGCCTGATAGTCACCCCATGCCAGAATCCCGGTCGGACCCAGCACAGCATAGCCGGCGATGGCGAGCAAAGTCATCAGTGCAAAGCCCGGCCCGAGAGCCGCCCTGATCAGATCAAATATTTTGTCACGCTGCGCCATATTTACCTTGAATCAGAAAAGTGATTCGCTGGCAAGAGACTTAATGACCAATCAGGTTGTTCAGCGCCCAAACGCCCCGCAATCGCGAGGAACCGGCTATGCGCCAAAAATGGCTCGACCGGCATAATGGGCAACACTGCCCAGTTCTTCCTCGATCCGGATCAGCTGGTTATATTTCGCCAGCCGGTCCGACCGGGCCAGACTGCCGGTCTTGATCTGCCCGCAATTGGTTGCCACCGCCAGGTCAGCGATTGTGGCATCCTCGGTCTCGCCCGACCGGTGCGACATCACCGCCGTATAAGATGCATTGTGCGCCATCCGCACCGCCGCCAGCGTTTCCGACAGCGTTCCGATCTGGTTGACCTTGACCAGCAGCGAATTGGCCAGCCCCTCGGCGATGCCCATCGACAGCCGCTCGGGATTGGTCACGAACAGGTCGTCGCCGACCAGCTGAACCTTGTCACCAACCGCATCGGTGATCAGCTTCCAGCCTTCGAAATCATCTTCCGACATCCCGTCCTCGATCGACTTGATCGGATAGTCACGGCACAGATCGGCAAGATAGTCAGACATTTCCGCCGGGCTCAGCACCTTGTTCTCGCCGGAGATATGATATTTTCCATCCCGGAAAAATTCGGTGGCCGCGCAGTCAAGTGCCAGCACCACTTCGTCGCCGATCTTGAACCCGGCCTTTTCGACCGACGCCATGATGAAATCGAGCGCTTCGCGCGTCGAGCCAAGGTTCGGCGCAAAGCCGCCCTCGTCGCCCACCGCCGTCGCCAATCCCTTTTCGGACAGGCCCTTTTTCAGCGTATGGAAAATTTCCGATCCCCAGCGAACCGCTTCCGACAGACTGTCGGCACCGACCGGCATGACCATGAATTCCTGGAAATCGATGGGATTGTCGGCATGCTCGCCGCCGTTGATGATGTTCATCATCGGCACCGGCAGCACATGCGCCGATACGCCGCCAACATAGCGATAGAGCGGCAGACCGCGCGCGTCGGCGGCGGCCTTGGCTACTGCCAGGCTGACGCCCAGGATCGCATTGGCACCCAGCCGGCTCTTGTTGGCGGTGCCGTCCAGCGCGACCATCGCCGCATCCAGCTCCTCCTGGTCTTCGGCATCCATGTCGGTCAGCGCGTCCCGGATTTCGCCGTTAACCGCGTCGATCGCCTTGAGCACACCCTTGCCGAGATATTTGCTCTTGTCGCCGTCGCGCAGTTCGACCGCTTCATAGGCACCGGTAGAAGCACCGGACGGAACCGCAGCACGACCGAAACTGCCATCTTCCAGCAGGACATCCACCTCCACAGTCGGGTTGCCACGGCTGTCCAAAATCTGGCGGGCATGCAGGTCGATAATTGCGGTCATGAAGAAAGGCTCCGGAACAAGTGAAATGATGGCGCCGCCTTATCGCGATGACCGGCATCTTGCAATCCATTGAACGGCCCTGTCGCCGCTTTCCCCCTTGATTCGCAGGCAAATGACCCCATTTCGAAAGGATCGAACCACAGATGGAACGCTTTCGGCTTGTGGGGTGTTTGCTAGAGACAATGAAAGAAGGAATATCGATCATGGCAGAAGTCAAGAAATCAACCGCAAAGACGCCGGCCAAGGCCGCTGCAAAAAAGCCGGTCGCGAAAAAGCCCGCCGCGAAAAAGGCCACCGCCACGAAAGACACCTCTGAAACCCGTACAACCAAAGCGCAAAAGGCTGCACCGCTGAAAGCCGGTGCCACCAAGGCCGCCGCCACTGCCGCTGACACAACCGGCGACTTCAAGGACCGCGCCCTGACCAAGGCCAAGTCCGCCGCCAATCAGGGCAAGGAGCGCACCGGCATTGCGATCGAGAATCTGAGCAGGATGATCGAGGACAGCGCAAAAACCATCGACGACAATGTCGGCGAGAAATATGGCAATTATGCCCGCTCCGCAGCGGATGCCGTATCGTCCTTTGCCACCAAGCTGAACGCCAAGGAAATCGACGAAATGGTCGAGGACGCGCGCGGCTTCGTGCGCAAGAGCCCGGCCGTCGCCATCGGCGCCGCAGCCGTGGTCGGCTTCCTGGTCTCGCGTCTGATCAAATCAGGCATGGATGACGACGACGCATGAGTGTAGCATGGCGCCGCCTGCCTGGCGGGTGACGGATGTTGCAGGACAAGGATATTTCGGTTTTGGATGAAGAGCGGATTGCCGACGAAGCCGCTGCTCCGGGTGCGGATCAGACGGACAAACAGACTCTGACATCGCAGGTCTCCGACCTGATCGATGACGTGCGTCTGCTGGCACAGGCCGAAGTGGAATATTATCGCGTGAAACTGTCGGTCAACATGGCCGCGACCAAGCGCATCCTGACCCTGTTCGGCCTCGCCGTAATCTGCGGCAGCACTGCGGTGATCACCCTGATTTTAGGGTTGTTGCTGATTCTGTCCCGCTATTTCGGACCGGTTGCGGCCACCGCTATCGTGACCGGGACGGCGCTGCTGGTTGCTGTGGTGATGATGAACATGGCGATCCGCAGGGCCCGAAAGCTGCCACTCGATGAAAATGATGCGTGAGAATGACAATGCCAAATAATGACGAGATATTCAGCCTGCGCAGCCTGGCCATGGACCGGGAGCTGGCCCGCCAGAATCTGAAGCGCGACACGAAAAAGACCCGCGAACGGTTGAAGCCATCCAATCTCGTCGCCGAGGCAAAGAGCAAGGCGGCCGACCGGG
>CAWUKF010000172.1:0-5711 GCA_963922745.1 uncultured Sphingomonadales bacterium | reverse complement strand
TGCAGTTCACGTCCAAGCTGGGCGGCGCCGTCGGGCCGCTCTATGGCGGCTTCGCGCTCGATCTGGTCGGGCTGCAAGAGGGCATGCGGCCGGGGGCGGTGGCGCAATCCGCGCTTGATGCGCTGGTCTGGATCGGCGCCGCCGGGATCGTTCCGCTGATGCTGATCGCGCTGTTCTTCTCCTTCCGCTTCTCGATGACCGAGGCATGCCTGCTGCAGATTCAGGCGGTGATCGCGCGGCGGCGGCGAGACCAGTAAAAAGGGGGCCAGAAGGCCCCCTTTTCCAAAGATGTTGGTGGCGACCGCCTATTTGGCCGCGTCGTCCTTGCCGCCCTTGGTGGCAGCGGCGCTTTCGCCCGGTACCGGAAAGCCGCGCTTCTTGAGGATATATTTCACTTCCGGATCGCGGCCGCGGAATTTGCGATAGGCTTCCTTGCGGTCGGTTTCATTGCCGGTCGACAGCAGGATCGTGCGGAACCGCTCGGCGGTTTCCTTGTCCCACGGGCTGCCCGCTTCCTCGAACGCCGCCCAGGTGTCGGCGTCCATCGTTTCCGACCAGAGATAGCTGTAATAGCCGGCCGAATAGGCGTCGGACGAGAACAGATGGTTGAACTGCGGCAGGCGGTGCCGCATCACGATCTCCTTCGGCATGCCGATTTCGGCCAGCGTTTCCCGCTCGAACTTGTCGGGATCGGTGACCGGCTCTTCGCGATTGTGCAGCTTCATGTCGACGATCGCGCTCGACAGATATTCAACCGTGGCAAACCCCTCGTTGAAGGTCTTCGAGGCCTGGATCTTGTCGACCAGTTCCTTCGGGATCGGCTCGCCGGTCTTGTAGTGGGTGGCGTAGGTCGACAGGATATAGGGCGTCATCAGCCAGTTCTCGTTCACCTGGCTCGGATATTCGACGAAATCGCGCGGCGTGTTGGCGAGGCCGGGATAGGTGATGTCATAGTTCAGATAATGCAGCGCATGGCCGAATTCGTGGAACAGTGTCGAGGCATCGTCGAGACTGATCAGCGTCGGCTCGCCGTCGCCGCCCTTGACGAAATTATTGTTGTTCGCCGAGATGGTGTAATTGTTCTGGCCACCCAGCTTGAACTTATCCTTGTAGGTGGTCATCCAGGCGCCCGACCGCTTTCCGTTGCGCGCATAATTATCGAAAAACTGCACGCCGATGACCTTGTCGCCGCGCTTGACTTCAAAGGTGCGCACATCGGGATCGAAGACCGGGATGCTGCCGGTGGTTTCGGTGAAGGTCAGGCCATAGAGCTTGCCGGCCGCATCAAACAAGGCGTCCATCATCTTGTCGAGCTGGAAATAGGGTTTGATCTCGGCGGAATCGAGATCATATTTCGCCTTGCGGACCTTTTCCGCATAGAAACGATAATCCCAGGGCGCGATGGTGATGCCGGCGCCTTCGCTATCGGCGATCGCCTGCATGTCGGCGACTTCCTCCTTCACCCGGGCGACGGCGGCTGGCCAGACCTTCATCATCAGGTCCATCGCCGCTGCCGGCTCTTTCGCCATCGTGTCGGCCATGCGGTAGTCGGCATGGGTCTTGAAGCCCAGCAGCTTGGCACGCTCGGCGCGCAGCTTCAGGATCTTCGCGATGGTGGCGTTGGTGTCATTTTCGCCACCATTGTCACCGCGGTTGATATAGGCGGTATAGACTTTCTCGCGCAGATCGCGGCGGGTGCTGTTTTCCAGAAAAGGCTGCATCACCGAGCGGGTGTTTTTCAGCGCCCAGCCGGTCTTGCCCTGTTCCTCGGCGGCTTCCTTCAGCGAAGCGACAAAGCTGTCCGGCAGGCCAGCAAGATCGGCTTCGTCGGTGAGATAGATGAACGTCTCTTCGTCGGCGAGAACCTTGTTCGAGAATTCGTTGAACGCCTTCGACAATTCGGTGTTATATTCGATCAGCTGCGCCTTGTCGGCGTCATTCAGCAGGGCGCCGTCGCGGACCAGCTGTTCGTAGTTGCGCTCGACCAGCCGCATCTGCTTGGCATCAAGCCCAGCCGATTTGCGCCCGTCATAAACCGCCTTGGTCTTGGCGAGCAGCTTCGGATCGAGCGTCAGCTGGTCGAAAAAGGCCGAGACTTTTGGCAGCCATTCGCCCTGGATTTCGCGGACCTGCTCGTTTGACAGGTTGCTGGAATAGACGCCCCAGATGGCGAAGAGATTATTCGCTTCATTGCCGACCAGTTCCATCGGCACGGTGAAATTCTCGAAGGTGGCCGGAGCCGGATTGTCGCGGATCACGTTCACATCTGCCTGGATCTTGTCCATCGTCATCTGGAAGGCTTCGGGAAAGTCGGAGACCTTGACCTCATCCCAGGGCGGGACGCCGTCATAGGGGCCGGTCCAGGGCTGGAGAATGCTGTTTTCGGTCATGTCCGCTGCCGCCGACTGCGTCAGGCTCATCTTGTTCAGTTCTGCAGTTGTCATTTTTTTTCCATGATCGTCGGCCAAAGCGGGTGTTGCGGTCGCGCCAAGCAACGCGGCGCTGGACACGCCCATAAAGAACTTGCGGGTGGAAATTGTCAGTCGCATCAAAATCTCTCCAAAATCGGACCGCGGCTGCGGGTCGAGGAATGCGCGCAAGGCGCGCTTGGCAATGGTTTACCCAAAGCGCGGCGGAAACGCAAAAAAGGTTTCGCAGGAAATCAATTATTAGACGAACGACATATTACCGTCGATGAACGACGTCGAGAAAGGTCGTTATTGTGGCCGTTCGGCCAGCAGGGCGCGGACCAGCGGCTGCAGATTTTCGTCATAGCGGGCGAGCATGACATGCTCCTCGGCATTTTCGAAATGGCTGATCAGCTGGCGGCCGTTCCAGTAATGCAGCGCTATCGCGGGCGGGTCAGCGACGATCATGTTGCGGCCATCGGGGCGCTCGGGGTCGATCGGACTGAGGTCGAGCGCCACCTGGGGCGCGGTCGATGCGCAGATCGCCAGGCTGAGATCGCCCCACCAGGCGGAAATATTCCGGTGCAGATGCCCGGTAATCATGCCCTTGAGCTGATCATGGCCGGCGATTGTATCGGCGAGCCGCGTCACCCAGGGTTCTTCCGGATGGGTGGTCATCCACTCGATTCCGCTGTCGACCGGCGGATGGTGCTGGACGAGGATCGTCGGCTTGTCGGTCTGCTCGGCGAGCCGCGCTGACAGCCAGGCCGCACGCGTCTCGCAAAAGGCTCCGCCGTGCCGCCCCTCCTCGAGCGTATCGAGGACCAGCAGCCGCAGTTCCGGGGTGTCGACTTCATACTGGATGAAACCGTCGGGTGCCGGAACATCGGGAAACTGCTTGCAGAAGGGCACCCGCAGATCGTGGTTGCCCAGACACATGTGGACCGGGAAAGGTACGACCGACAAGGCGTTTTCGAGCCGACGGTAACTTTCCTGGTCGCCGCGATCGACGAGATCGCCGGTCGCCAGCAAAAGATCCGGCTGCGGGGTAATGGCGCAAATCACCTTGATCGCCTGATCTAGCCGCTTGCGGTTGAATTCGGCCGGATTGTCCGGGTCGAAACCCAGATGAATATCCGTGATCTGCGCGATCAACATGGACGCCCTCCCTTTTGTCCGATGGCGTTACTGACGAGCAATCTGCTTGTCCGGCTTTTGCTGCTTGTCTTTCTGCTCTTCCCTGATCAGCCAGGGTGCCCCGTCGTCGGCGTGATAGTCGTGGCACATGGCGCAGGTCGAAGGCACGTCGGAGGCCTTCTGGAATTCGCCACCATGGCATTCGCGGCAGGTCTTGATCCCCGGCAGCAGCAGATCGTCGGCCTGCTTGGACGTGGTTGCGTTGTGGCAGCTGGTACATTTTTCGTCATTATGCGCTTCGTGGCTGAACCAGCCATTGTGCATGTAGCGATCGGTTTGCGTCACCGGCTTGATGCCATAGTCGACCCGTCCCGGCGCCGTTGGCGGGGTCACGCCATGGCAGTCGAAACAGGCGCCGCCGCGCGAGAAGACCTGGCTGATCGCGAGATTGGCGCGGCTCGGACGGAAGCGGACGGCGCGGGCATAGTCGCTCGCGACACGAACTTCATTGCCGGAACCCGGACGGCGGCGGGCCATCCCGCCGAGATTGATCGGACGGGACGGACGGGTCGAACGATAATAAGCGCGCAGGTCGGCCTGGACCATTTCCGGTTCGCCGTGGCGAAGGGTGCGGACGGTCCCCCCGATTTCGTCAAAGGCGAGACTGTGGCACATGCTGCAGTCTTCCTTCATGTCGACCGGCTCGAAACGAACCCCTTTGGGATCGGGCGTGTGGCAATCCTTGCAGACCAGCGAATCGCCGAATCCATAGTCGGCCGACAGCCGCCGCCCCATCTGGGCAACACCGCCGGTTCGCGACAGGTGCACGTCGTGAGGAAATTTCAGGCCGTTATTATCGGTCGGTTTCTGGTCGAGCGAAATGCGCTTGCGCGGCGGATTTTTGCCACCCGGCGTGACCAGCACAGCCGGCCGGAACTGCGGATGGGCAATGCCAAAGTCAGACGCATTTTCCAGTTTCGTATCGGTCAAACGTCCATCCATCCCGTCGTGGCAGTCGGCGCAGAATTTTTGCGCTGTCGGTTCCATAGCACCGGCCCCTTCATGCTCGCTGTGACATTCGACACAGCGGCCCGGCGGCTTGTTGAAGGCTGAGGCGAACGCCGCCCCCACCATCGCCAGCCCCTCTGGCTCGCCGCGGGCGGTCAGCAGGCGCGACTTGGCGGCATGATCGTGCGCATCCTCGGTGTGGCAGGTCAGACAGGTCTCGTCCTTGACCGTGACAAAGGCATCGACATGACAGGCCTGGCAATCCTTTTCCAGCGCATGGTGGGCGCTGCTCAGAGCGCCGGAGGACCACATGGTGTCGGCGTAAAACTGGTCGGGCCGTTCCTCGACGCCGCGCCATGTTGCCCAGGTGTAGATCGGCCAGACGAGAAAGGCCGCGAGTACCAGCGCGACGAACGACCATGCGCTGATCCGCTTGCCCGGCAGCAGCCCCTTGAGCGTGTAGAGCGTCGATTCGCTGCGCACCTCGGCAGAATCGGACAAAGCCTCGACCCGCTTGACGGTTAGGACGACATCCTCGTCTTCCTGACTGACGGTGATGACATGGCCGCCAAAACCGAGCTCGGCACCCGCCGCCGGGTCAACCGTGACCGATATCCGGTGCTTGCCGTCGAGCGTGAAATTCTGCCCCGAACTGCTTTCGACGATGATCTGGCCGTCGTCGCGCTTGCGGATCGTCGCATGGTCCGGATTGACCGCAAGATCGGGCAGGTGGATGGCATTTTCGGTGCTGCGGCCGATGCCGATTTCATCCGCTGCGAAGGGATTGGACCGGATGATTTCCCGGCCATCGGCGGTGGTTGCTATTTGGCGAACGATGAAGGTCATGCAGGGCTCTCCATCCTACCAGTAGAAAAAGACGCTGATGATATGCGCGGTGAGCGACGCAATCAGGGCAAAGGTCATCGGCACATGCACGAACAGCCAGACCTGCAGCATCGCCTTGAGCTTCAGGTGGCGGCGGACCCGGGCCAGCGTCGCCTCCTTTTTCTCGAGCAGCGCATCGACCTTGTCGAGCGGATCGTCGCCGCCCATTTTCGGCTGATAGGCGCGTTCGCGGCGCAGGTCCGCCTGCGCCTGCCGGGTCGCACAATCCGGATAGCGACCGGAAATCCGCTGGAAGAAACCGCCGCCGAACGG
>CAWUKF010000171.1:0-5755 GCA_963922745.1 uncultured Sphingomonadales bacterium | reverse complement strand
AGTCGCCAGCCCCTATGGCTGGGTCCAGGAATGGTGGCGCGACGGCCGTGGCCCGCAGCTCGACCGCTGAGTCTGTTCAGGCACCCATATAGTCGCGCTTGCCGATCGCCACGCCCTGCATCCGCAGCAGATTATAGGCCGTGGTGACGTGGAAAAACAGGTTGGGGAGGAAGAAGCTTAGTACATAGCTCCGCCCGTCCAGCTCCATGGTCTGCTCCGGGCCGATGGGCATGATGATCTTCATGTCGGCATTGCCATTGATCGTCGCATCATCGGCGGCAGCCACTTTCTCCGCGCATTCCGCGACGCGCTGGATCAGTGCGTCAAAACTATCGCCTTCCATCGGCAGATTCGGCAGGGAATCGGGTGCGGTGCCGGTCATCCGCGCGGCACCGCGGACGGCAAATTCGGTGATCATCTGTACCTGCCATTTCAGGTCGTTCATGTCGGGGAACAGACGCGCGTCGAGATAGGATTGCTCGGCGGTCCCGGAGGCTTCGGCTGCGGCCTTGGCCTTGGTGAGGACTGTGTTCAGGCCGCGAAAGGCCTGGGCGGTAGAATCTTTGAGGATCTGCGAGAGAGCGATTGTCATCTGTTGTCTTTCGGTTTGGAGTTGGATTGGATCTAGAATATTCCGGCAAGCAATAAGCAGCCGAGCGCCATAAAACAGCCGAAGGTGGTGAATGCGCCGATCGCCCGCATCCCGCGAAAAAGCCGGCCGGGAGCGGAACCGTGCGAGCCGGCAACCGTGGACAGGGCGATGGCGTGCAGGATACGGCCAAGGATGAACACAATCGCGATGATCCGGATCATGTCATCCGGAACCACCGTCATTTCTGCCAGAGCCAGCACGACGATGAACAAGGCTGCATTTTCGGCGAGATTGCCATGGCGGCGAATCTTGCGTTCCAGGGCGGCATCTTCGCCGGTGCCGAGCGCTATCCGGTTGCGGATGCGGTGCAGGCCGACCGCTATCATCAATAGCGCCTGCAGAATGACCAATATGGCCCCTGCGGCAGCGGCAATAATCGGTATCGTCACCGGCTTCCCTCCTGAGCAATTTGTACCTGCCATCGGCGAATTTGGCCGGATTGGCAATATGGCAGCTGATCCCAGCCGAGAATGGCTGCCGGTCAGCGACGGTCGCGCCATTTCATATCAATGAATTAACCATGCATCTGCACCGCTGCGCAATATGTGTTCATTAATGCAATCTTCCATGAAATCTTCATTGTCCAGCTTGTCACCTTTTCGACAGACCGCAATCATTTCGGCGATTGCGGCATTATTGTCGGTAACGTTGACGGGCGCGATATATCTGGCGTTTTTCGGGTTCGACAACCGGTTCTGGCCGGCGGTCAACATGTCGCTGCTGATTCCGTGGGTAATCTCTATTCCGCTGGGCTTCCATATGTCGAAGCAGCGGTTCAAGCTCGTCGGGTTGACGAACCGGCTTACCGAAGCGCAATCCAAGTTGCGCGATGCAAACAGGGCGCTTGAGCGGCGGGCGAATTTCGACGGCATGACGGGCCTGCTGAGTCGGGACAGCTTCTTCAGCCAGCTCGACCTGATGCGCGTGCCGGAGAAGTCGAACGTGCTGATGATCATCGATGTCGATCATTTCAAGAAGATCAATGACAGTTTCGGTCATCCGGTCGGGGACCAGGCGCTGATCCTGCTCGGCAAGGTATTTCGCAAGACCTTGCGCCAGCAAGATCTTGTCGGGCGCATCGGTGGCGAGGAATTCGGCATATTCCTGCCCGACACCAGTCCCCCGGAAGGACAGATCATCGGCGAGATAATCCGTCACGAAATCGAGAATACCGTTTTCAAACCCTGCCACAACATGCGCCATGTGCTCACGGTCAGCATAGGGGTGACCGAAGTTGCCGCGCATCACGAACGCGCCACGATGCTCGGCAATGCGGATACGGCACTGTTCACCGCCAAGCGATGCGGACGCAACCAGGTGGTGCTGTTCGAACCCGGTATGCGGGCCAAGCCACGCCCCACCCAGGAACAGGCAGTCCGCATCAAACCTGCGATGGTACATTCAAATTTCCGTTGAAACGGAATTTGAAATGACGAAGCCGGTCGGCACTGCTAGTGCTCGCGGCTATGACGGACTCACCAGACAGCAAACCCAATCATCTCTATCTCGTTGACGGCTCGGCCTATATTTTCCGCGCCTATCACCGTCTGCCGCCGCTGACCAACGTGCGCGGCGAGCCGGTTGGCGCGGTCTATGGCTATACGACGATGCTGTGGAAGCTGGCCGACGAGCTCAACAAGGCCGACGGACCGACCCATATGGCGGTGGTGCTGGACAAGGCCGGGACCAGTTTCCGCAACGATCTTTACGACCAGTATAAGGCGAATCGGCCGGAAGCGCCGGAGGATCTGAAGCCGCAATTCCCGATGATCCGGGACGCAACCCGCGCGTTCTCGCTGCCGCTGATCGAGGAAGAAAATGTCGAGGCGGACGATATGATCGCCTCCTATACCAAGGCAGCGCTGGCCGAGGGGTGGAAGGTGACCATCGTCTCCTCCGACAAGGATTTGATGCAATTGATCGAGCCAACCGCCGACAGCCGCGTCGATATGCTCGATACGATGAAAAATGCGCGGATGAACCAGGCGACGGTCGAGGAGAAATTCGGAGTCGGACCGGAAAAGCTGGGGGATGTGCTCGGCCTGATGGGTGACAGTTCCGACAATATTCCGGGTGTTCCCGGTATCGGGCCGAAAACAGCGTCGAAGCTGATCAGCGAATATGGCGATATCGAAAGCGTGCTGGCGGCTGCGCCGGAGATGAAAAAGTCGAAGATGCGCGACAATCTGATCGAATTTGCCGAGCAGGCAAGGCTGTCACGGGTGCTGGTCACCCTGCGCGATGACTGTCCGCTGCCCGACACGCTGGAAAGCTTCCTGATCCGGGATATACCGGATGAGCCGCTGCGCGACTTCCTGTCGCATCACGGATTCAACAGCCTGCTCAGGAAGCTCGGCGGTGATGGCCATGCCGAGCCGCAGAATCCCGATGTCGCCGACAGCGCTCCCGCCGAACCCGCTGCCAGATTGCCGGACGCGCCGGCGATCGACCGGTCACAATATGAATGCGTGCAGACGATCGCGGCGCTCGACCAGTGGATCGCCCGCGCTACCGATCAGAGGGTTTGCGCGGTGGATCTGGAGACCGACAGTCTGGAAAGCGTCACTGCGCGAATCGTCGGCGTCTGTCTTGCCACCGGTCCCAATCAGGCCTGCTATATTCCGCTCGGCCATGCCAGCGGCGACATGTTCGGCGAGACGCCGGAGCAGATCGGTCTGGAGGATGCACTGGCGAAGCTGAAGCCGCTGCTTGAGGATGACGCGGTGCTCAAGGTCGGGCAGAATCTGAAATATGACATGGGGGTGCTGGCGCAGCATGATATCCGGATCGCGCCGTTTGACGATACGCTGGTGATGAGCTTCAACCTCGACGCGGGTCTCCACGGCCATGGCATGGATGAACTGGCGAAACAGCATCTGGGTCATGAATGCATCAGCTTCAAATCGCTGACCGGGACCGGCAAGAAGGCGATCGGGTTCGCCGAAGTGCCGCTCGACAAGGCAACCGAATATGGTGCGGAAGACGCCGATGTGACGCTTCGGCTCTGGGAAATCCTGCGCTTGCGGATGGTTCCGGAGCGGGTGACGCGGGTTTACCAGATGGTTGACCGGCCGCTGGTGCCGGTGATCGCGGGCATGGAGGCGACCGGGGTGCTGGTCGACCGCGAGGAGCTGTCGCGGCTGTCGGCGACCTTTGCCGAGGAAATGGAGAAGCTGGAGGAGCAGATCCACGAACTGGCCGGAGAGAGTTTCTCGATCGGCAGCCCCAAGCAGCTGGGTGAAATCCTGTTCGGCAAGCTTGGGCTGAAGGGTGGCAAGAAGGGCAAGTCGGGGCAATATTCGACCGATGTTACGGTGCTCGAACGGCTGGCCGGCGACGGCGAGCAGATTGCCCAGAAAATCGTCGACTGGCGGCAGCTGTCGAAGCTGAAATCGACCTATACCGATGCGCTGCAGGAACAGATCAATGCCAAGACCGGGCGGGTTCATACGTCCTATTCGCTGAGCGGCGCGCAGACTGGGCGGCTGTCGTCGACCGAGCCGAATTTGCAGAATATCCCGATCCGGACCGCGATCGGGCGGCAGATACGGCAGGCCTTTGTCGCTGCGCCCGGCAACGTCATTCTCGCTGCCGATTATAGCCAGATCGAACTGCGGCTGGCGGCGCATATTGCCGACGTCGCAACGCTGAAAGAGGCGTTTGCGAATGGCGAGGATATTCATAACCGCACCGCGCGGGAGCTGTTTGGCTCTGAAGACCGTGATGCGCGTGCGCGGGCCAAGACGATCAATTTCGCGATCCTCTACGGCATTTCTCGCTGGGGTCTGGCCAAGCGACTGGAGGTCGATGCGGACGAGGCGCAGGCGATGATCGACACCTATTTCGAGCGCTTCCCGGGGATCAACCGCTATATCTCTACGACGCTGCAGTCGGTGCGCGAGACCGGCTATACCGAAACGTTGTTTGGGCGGAAGACCTGGTTCGAGCGGATCAAGTCGCCCAACCAGGCCGAGCGGCAGGGCAGCGAGCGGGCAGCGATCAATGCGCCGATCCAGGGCACCAGTGCCGATATCATCAAGCGGGCGATGGCGCGCATGGGTCCGGCGCTGGCCGGGGCCGGGCTGCAGGAAGTCAAAATGCTGATGCAGGTGCACGATGAACTGGTGTTCGAGGTGCCCGAGGCGGCCGTCGATGCGGCGAGCGCGATCATTCGCAGCGTCATGTCGGGGGCAGCGGAGCCGGCGGTGAAGCTATCCGTGCCGCTGGATGTGGATATCGGGACCGGCAAGAACTGGGACGAGGCGCATTGAGCTGATCGCGCAACCGCGAATCAGGTCTTGATCCAGAAGCGGATGAAGAGGCCGACCGCACCGACCATCAGCACGCCCATCGCCCAATAGGCCAGCATCCAGGCCAGACGCTTGGGCAGTGGGGCGTCGTCCGCAGATTTGCCGCCGGGCGAAAGCGGATCGAAAGCCATCAGTGATAGCCGTCCGAACCGACCTTGCCGCGGAACACCCAATAGGCCCAGGCGGTATAGGCGAGAATGATCGGCACCATGATCGCTGCGCCCACCAGCATGAACAGCTGGCTTTCATAGGGGGCGGCGGCCTGCCAGATGGTGATGCGCCCGGGGATCACGTCCGGCCACATCGAGACAGCGAGGCCGACGAAACTCAGGCCGAACAGGCCGAGCGCGTAGAAAAAGGGCGCGGCTTCCTGCTGTTTGGACAGGCTGCGGAAGAACAGGACCGACAGGATCAGTGTCGCCAGCGGGATTTGCGCGGTGGCAAGCACGCCGGGATAGGCCAGCCAGCGGGTGTAATATTCGGCCTCGAGGAAGGGAGTCGCGATGCTGACCAGGGCGATGGCGACCAGCAGCAGGATGCCGAGGCGCCCGGCATAGCTGTAGCACTGGCGCTGCAGCGGCCCCTCGGTCTTCCAGATCAGCCAGCAGCAGCCGAGCAGGGCATAGCCGGCGAGCAGGGCGAAGCCGGTGAGCAGGCTGAACGGGGTCAGCCATTCCCACCAGCCGCCAGCATAGGCGCGGCCGTCGACGGTGATGCCTTGCAGCAATGCGCCAAGCGTGATGCCCTGGGCGAAGGTGGCAATGACCGAACCGGCGGCAAAGGCGAAATCCCA
>CAWUKF010000170.1:0-5765 GCA_963922745.1 uncultured Sphingomonadales bacterium | reverse complement strand
TGATCTCCGCATACCCTGTGAAAGTGGACATTTTGATCTGGCCTCGTATAACTCCGGTTCCACATAGCCCGCTGCGCTCACAGAGGCGTTTTCGGCAAAATCCGAAAGGAAAATTCAACATGCGTGAAGCTGTCATTGTTTCTTATGCTCGCACCGGGCTTGCCAAGGCGGGGCGGGGTGGCTTCAACATAACGCCGCCGATGACAATGGCGGCGCACGCGATCAAGCATGCGGTGGAAAAAGCGGGAGTAGAGGGTAGCTTTGTCGATGACAGCCTGATGGGCAATGTGGCGCATGGGGCACCCAACATCGGGCGCAATGCCGCGCTTCTGGCCGGTCTTCCCAAAACGACGGCTGGCGCAACGATCAACCGTTTCTGTTCGTCGGGCATGCAGGCGATTGCCATGGCGGCCAACCATATCCGTGGCGATGGCGCCGACTGCGTGGTCGCTGGTGGTGTGGAAAGCATCTCGATGCAGGGACCCCGCGCGCCGGAAGGCACGATCGACGAGGAAATATTGAAGATCGCCCCGGCGATCTTCATGCCGATGATCGAAACCGCCGACATTGTGGCGGAGCGCTACAATATCAGCCGCGAATATCAGGACGAATATGCCCTGCAGTCGCAGCAGCGGATGGCGGCAGCGCAGGAGGCCGGGCTGTTCGCCGATGAAATCGTTCCGATGCAGACCCGGATGAAGGTCGTCGACAAGGAAACAAAGGAAGAAAGCATCGTCGATTACACCGTCGATCGCGACGAGTGCAATCGTCCCGGTACGACATTGGAAGGCCTTGCCAAGCTCCAGCCAGTGATGGGCGAAGACAAATATATCACCGCCGGCAATGCCAGCCAATTGTCGGACGGGGCTGCCGCGGTCCTGTTGATGGAAGCGAAGGAAGCGGAACGCCGCGGACTGGAACCGCTCGGCCGTTTCGTATCCTGGGCGGTTGCCGGTTGCGAGCCGGATGAAATGGGCATCGGCCCGGTCTTTGCTGTGCCCAAGCTGCTCGAGCGGCAGGGCCTGACCGTGGACGACATCGATATCTGGGAACTCAACGAAGCGTTCGCGAGCCAGTGTCTCTACAGCCGCGACCGGCTCGGCATCGATCCGGAAAAATATAATGTCAACGGCGGCTCGATCTCGATCGGCCATCCGTTCGGCATGACCGGCGCGCGCTGCGCCGGGCATTTGCTGCAGGAAGGGCGCCGGCGCGGTGCCAAATGGGGCGTGGTCACCATGTGCATCGGCGGTGGGCAGGGCGGTGCCGGGCTGTTCGAAATCTATTCCTGATCACATCATGACCGCCACGCGTTGATATTGAGGAAACGGATCAAGTCTTGAAAATGCTATCGGAAGAACGGGTCCAGCGCCGGCTGTCGGAAGCGCTGGCCCACCGCGCCTCGGTGCCTGCGGACAAGCTGATCCAGGGGTTGCTCCGGACTCTCGATCTGACGGCAGATGCCGCCGACGAGTTCACATTTCCCGCGCTTGAAACGACTGCGCGTGAGCGTATTTTCGGCGGACAGGTGATCGCGCAGGCGATTGTCGCCGCCGACCGCACGGTCGATGACGAAAAGAGGATCCATTCGCTCCATTCCTATTTCCTGCGCGCCGGGGATGAAACAAAGCCGCTGGATTTCCGGGTGCATCGCGACTTTGACGGACGCAGCATCTCCAATCGCCGGGTGGTGGTGCGGCAGGATGACAAGGTCATCTTCAATCTGACCGCCTCCTTCCAGAAGCCTGCCGATGGTTTCTCGCATCAAATAGTGATGCCGGATGTATTGCCGCCCGAGCAATGCCCGAGTGCGATGGAGCAGATTGCCCGTAACCCGCAGGTCCCAGACGAACTGATAGAACAGATAAGCATGCCGCGCCCCTTTGATGTCCGCAGTTTTCGGCCCGAGGGCAAGAGCACGAACGCGCGTCAATATCAGTGGTTCCGGACGGTGGCGCCGCTGCCGGATGATCCGCTGATCCACCGCGCAACCCTGGCTTTCGCCTCCGACATGGGACTGCTGTCGACGTCGATGATCCCGCACGGATTGCACTGGACCACGCCAGGACTATTCTCGACCAGCCTCGACCACGCGATGTGGTTCCACGACGATTTCCGGGCTGATCAATGGATCTGCTATGTCATGGACAGCGACTGGACCGGCCATGCGCGCGGCCTCAATCGCGGTTCGCTCTACACGCGGGACGGCGTTCTCGTCGCGTCGGCGGTGCAGGAAGGCATGATGCGCCTGATCCCGACCGGCGACTGAGTTCTAGAACAGCGCCTTCAGGTCCTTCTTCAATATCTTGCCGTTGGCGTTGCGCGGCAGGCTTTCGCTGCGGAACAGGATTTTCACCGGCACCTTGAAATTCGCCAGCCGCTCGCGCACCCATTGCTGCAATTCCGCCTCGGTGGCACTTTGCCCCGGTGCCAGCTGGACAATCGCGGCTGGTTCCTCGCCCAGCGTCTTGTGGTCGATCCCGATCAGCGCGGCGTCCATCACCGCCGGATGTTCATAGAGGACATTCTCCACCTCGGAGGAGTAGATATTCTCGCCACCGCGGATGATCATGTCCTTGGCCCGGTCGACAATATAGCAGAACCCTTCCTCGTCCAGCCGCGCCAGGTCGCCGGTGCGGACCCAGCCGTCGACGAAGGTCTCGGCGGTGGCCTCCGGCCGTTTCCAATAGCCTTTTACGATCATCGGACCGCGCGCCCACAGTTCGCCGACTTCGCCGACCGGCATTTCGTGGCGTCCGTCATCGCTCATAATCTTCAGGTCGGCGGCTGCCACCGGCGGACCGCAACTGGTCGGGCGATGGAGATAGTCCTCGGCGCTGTGGCTGGTCACCGTCGCCATGGTTTCGGTCATGCCCCAGCCATTGCCGGGCAGGGCGCCAAACACTTCGTAGATCTTGCGGGCCAGTTCCGGCGCCGAGGGCGCCCCGCCGTAACTGATCGAATCGATTGAACTCAGGTCATATTTCTCGCGGTCCGGATGCTCAATCAGCTGCCACGCGATAAACGGCACGCCGCCGGTGGCGTTGACCTTTTCCCGCTCGATAATTTCCATCGCCTTCACCGTGTCCCACTTGTGCAGGAAGATCATCTTGTGGCCGGCGTGCACGGTCGGCATCATGGTCGCGGAACAGGCAGTGCAATGGAACATGGGGACCACGGTCAGGCCGACCCGGACGGTTGGTTCGGGAAGGGTGTCGCCGCGGCGCAGGGCCTGAGCGGCTGCGGAATAGCCGACGGTCACGGCGTTGGTGGTCAGATTGCGATGCGTGCCGAGCGCGCCCTTGGGTTGGCCAGTGGTGCCGCTGGTATAGAATATCGTCGACGGATCGTCCGGTGCAATATCGACCGCGGGCAGGTCCTGATCGGGCAGGTCTGCATAATCGTTGGGGGTGCCGATAATGGCCTCCAGCGGCCGTGCCGAAGCGCTCAGTGGGCCGGGACTGCGTGCCACGATGACTTGTTCCAGTTCCGGCAATTCGGAAAGATGCGGGGATATCCGATCCCATCGTTCGGCATCGCACAGCAATATCCTGGAGCCCGAATTTTCCAGACCGAAGACCAGTTCCTGGTCCGTCCACCACGCGTTGAGCGGCACCGCGATCGCGCCGATCGACGTTGCGGCAAAGAAGATCACCGGCCATTCGGGCAGATTGCGCATCGCCAGCGCAACCCGGTCTCCCTTGACGACCCCCAATTTCTGCAATTCCAGGGCGAGAGCGGCGACCGCGCGATACCAACTGGCATAGGTGACGCGTTCGTCCTCAAAGATCAGAAATTCGCTGTCACCGTGGCCGCGCGCATGTTCTGCCATGGCGGCGAGACTGGGATGGGCGTTCTTCCAGACGCGGGTGGGGATGCCGTCGATATCGACCATTTCCATTTCAAACGGCTGTCCCGGTGCGCACAGCAATGCCTTGACCTCATCGCGCGACCGCAACGGCCAGCCGTCGGTCGGTACCCATTTTTCCAGCATATCCGCAATATCAACTGACAAATGCTTCTCTCCTGATTGGCCGCGATTAGTCTAGCCGTTGAAGCTTTCGCCCTTGCTCGCCTTGTCCCGCAGCATATCCGCTACCGGCAGACCGTGTTTTTCCAGTCCGGCAACGACAGTATCGAGCCCGACCGTATCGGCCCAAAACATCGGACCGCCGGTATAGAGCGGCCAGCCGTAGCCGTTGATCCAGACGACATCGATATCGCTCGCCCGCTGCGCCATGCCTTCTTCGAGGATTTTCGCGCCCTCGTTGACCATCGGATAGAGCAGGCGCTCGCGGATTTCATCCTTCGAGATTTCGCGCTGGTCCTTGCCCGCCCTGGCGGCAAATTCGGCGATGATCTGCTTGACCTCATCAGATGGCGTGCGGTTGCGCGCCTCGTCATAATCATAAAATCCCTTGCCGACTTTCTGTCCCCAGCGGCCGACGGCGCACAGGGCATCGCGCAGGGTTTCGATCCGCTCCGGATCCCGGTGCCAGCCGATATCGACGCCGGCGAGATCGGACATCTGGAACGGCCCCATCGGAAAGCCGAAATCGACCAGGACATCGTCCACTTCCCAGTAATTGGCGCCCTCCATGATCATCTGGTTCGCCTGTTCCTGGCGTGGGCTCAGCATCCGGTTGCCGATAAAGCCGGGGCAGCCACCCGAAACCGCCGCGACCGTGCCGATTTTCTTCGACAGTTTCATCGCCGTCATCAGCACGTCGTCGGCGGTCTTCTCCCCGCGTACGATTTCGAGCAATTTCATCACATTGGCTGGCGAGAAAAAGTGCAGGCCGAGGACATATTCGGGGCGACTGGTCACCGCCGCGATCTCGTCGATATTGAGGTAGCTGGTGTTGCTGGCGAGGATCGCGCCCTGTTTGACAATCGAATCCAGTTTGGTGAAGACGTCCTTTTTGACATCCATATTCTCGAACACCGCCTCGATCACCAGATCGCAGTCGGCGAGATCGTCGTAGGACAGGCTGGGGGTGAGTATGTTCATTGCATCCTCGACCTGCTGCCCGGTCATCCGGCCGCGCTTGGCGGTGTTTTCGTAATTTTTGCGGATCACGCCGACGCCCCGGTCGAGGGCTTCTTCCTTCAGCTCGACAATCGTCACGGGAATGCCGGCGGACAGAAAGTTCATTCCGATTCCGCCACCCATTGTCCCAGCGCCCAATATGCCGACCTTCTTGATTGGAATCAGGTCGATTTTGGGATCGATGCCGTCGATCTTGTTGGCAGCCCGTTCAGCAAAGAAATAGTGGCGCATGGCCGCCGACTGAGTGCCAGTCATCAGCTTGGTGAACAATTCACGCTCTTTTTTCACGCCTGCGGCATAGGGCAGCTCGCCGGCTGCTTTCACCGCCTGAATCGCGGCTTCCGGTGCCTCGAAACCGCGGAGCTTGCGCCCATTCTTCTGCCGGAATTCGTCGAATATTGCAGGATTTTCGACGCCGTCCCGGTTGGCCGTGCCTTCCGAAGAGCGCGGCACCGGCTTGCCGATCTGCTCGCGGGCAAAGGCGATGGCATCGTCGGCGAGGCTGTCTTCACCGACAATCTTGTCGATCAGTCCGATGGCCTGCGCTTTTGCTGCCGAAATCGGGTTGCCGATCACTACCATTGGCAAGGCCGCTTCCGCGCCTACCACCCGCGGCAGCCGCTGGGTTCCGGCTGCACCGGGGATGAGACCCAGCTTGACTTCGGGTAGGCCGATTTTTGCCGACGGCACCGCGACCCGGTAGTGGCAGGCCAGC
>CAWUKF010000169.1:0-5776 GCA_963922745.1 uncultured Sphingomonadales bacterium | reverse complement strand
AAGATCATAAAATCGAGCGCGAGCGCCGGATCGCTTGCCACATGAAGCGACAAAATATCGCGCCGCTGCATCGCCAGTTCATCGACAAGGCGTTTGGAAAGCGCCGTGCGCTTGGGTTGGGCGGCCTCGCCTTCCTCGACTAGTTCAACGCCTTCATCTTCATGCTCGACATCAACCTTGTCCGTATAATATTGCGGAACCAATGTCGGTATCCCGTCGTTACCAAGTGCCAGAAAAGCGCCTGCTTCGCTGCGAAGCGCATCGGCCAGAACTGGTTTGCGATCATCCAGCGAGCGCATTTCCTGTTCGATTTCCGACACGCGTTTCTCGGCTGCGAAAACGTCATCTTCGCTGCTGTCTTCATTTTCGAGGATGACAGCTTCGCCGTCATATTCGATTTCCAATTCAGACAGACGCGCGATTGCCTCCTCGCTAAGCGGTTCAAGCTCGGTAGGAAGCCGGTTCAAGCCTTCGACAAGTTCATGCGAGACATAACAGTCGAGCGTCGGCTTTACCCAAGCAAGACCATGCTGATCTTTGATCTCGTCGGATCGCCATTCCATTTTCTCAGCAGCGAGACGTTCAAGAAGAGCAACGTCAACCCAGCTTTCAGTTTCATCATCATCGAAGAGCTCCCGGTCGATCTTGCCGCCTGCCTCGAGATAAGCATCGCGTCCGACCAGAACGGCGCGGGGATCGCTGGCCTGGACACTGGCGTCCAGAACCATGCGCCGGATGCTGTCGGAATTTACGCTGTAATATCCTCCAGAGACTTCCTCGAACACCTGGGCCTGACGTTCGACATCCGAGGTCGCGCCGTAAGCTTTTGCAATATCAAGCGTGATGTCACCGCTTGCCAACGCCTCAAAAACCACTGGTGCGAGCTTGGCGAGCCGCAAACGCCCTTCGACAAAGCGAACGGTCTGACCAAAGCGAATGGCAACATCTTCAACGCTTGCGCCGTCGTTCACAATATCCTGAAACGCTTCGGCTTCATCAGCCGGATTGAGTTTTACGCGCTGGAAATTCTCGGCCAGACTGATTTCCCGGATTTCATGCGCTTCGCCGTTTTTGACCAGACATGTGATCGGCTCGGTCTTCTTAATCGCTTTGTCCTTGGCAAGTGCCTTCAACTGGTTGAGACGGCGGCCACCTGCCGTGACCTCAAATTTGCCGCGCGCAATCGCGTTGACGACCAGATTTTGCAACAATCCTCGCGCAGCAATATCCGCCTTCAGCCATGCATCGGCTGCCGGATCAGTCCGCTTGCGGACATTTTTCTTGGATTCAACGAGTTTGTTGAGTGGAATAGATTTGAACATTTTTAACTCCTGATTGATCGAACTAACGATTTTCGGCGACCATCGCCAAAACCGGGTTCAAAAGAGCCAAGCCTCCTCCCCTCTCATTCTTAGAGATCACGCGTTCGCTTTCTGGTGGTTTGAGATTGAGGGAGAGCGGAAGCGCTTAGGCAGTCAGTTTTTCCAGTATCTGCGCTGCTTCATTGACCGGCACGAATAGACGCGTGCGGTAGCGGATAATCTCGGTGAAACAGCCTTTGGATTTATACCAGACGAGCCGCTCGGCTGAAAAGCCCGTCAGTTCCAGTCGCTGGCTGCCATTGACCAGTGAGCGTTTGGCCATAAGGTCATCATGGCTTTGAACTGAAAACGGCTTGCCGCTTTGCATCACCATTTCTGCAATCCGGGAGGGATTGATAGTCTGGTTCATGTCGAGACCAAAGGCCCGTGCGAGATCAGCCATATCGAGTTCGGAAATTTCGCGGCCAATGATCGAACGCCCGTCGCTCGCTGCAATGCGGGTGACACGAACAAACTCTCCGGGGATTTTATTCCAGACTGGCAGCAGTAATCCGGTGGCGAGATGTACGCGTTCATGGGCCGTTTCCATCGCCGCTTGTTCTTCCTCATCCATCCAGCCTTTTCGGAAGCTTTTGAAATCGACCTGCTCCCAAAGGCTTTCCGACAAAGCTTCGAGTGTCCAATTTACCGATTTTAGCGGCCTGATCAGGCGGCGGCGTTCGATTGTCTCTCCCTCATCGGTGATCATACGCCGGGTCGGAATAGATAAGGCGACACCGCCCGAGCGCGCGTTTTGCAGCAGATGGATATTTGGCAAGCTGAAATCATATAGTTGGTACAGTCGCTTGAAACGGAGCGGTTTAAGCGGGCGCTGTGTTTCCAAGGTCACAAGATGCGTGGTTGCGCCAGAAATACCATCCGTTCGCAGAAGCTTGTCTGACATAATTTCAAATGTATCAACCGCAATGGTTTCAACGCCCATATCCAAAGTTCCCGCTTCACGCGCCGCTTCGACGCGGGCTTCGATCAGCGACAGATATTCATCAAATATTGCATTCTGCAGAGCGATGGGCAGCGCCAATATCCGGTTTAGCCAGCGCTGGATGGTTGGCAGTTTTTCAGCCAGATCACCATCGGGTGTTTCAAGCTTAAGGCCCGTGACATCCTGAAAGCGGTCCAGTGATACGGCATCCAATTTACCTGCATAAAGCAGGTGGAACCAGCTAGTGAGCGCGTCGCGAGCATATTCGCTTTCAAGATTATCAGCCGGGTTAAACAGGTTTTGACCGCCTGTTTGTCTTTGGCCGCGAGTCAAAGCGCCAAGGCTGTCGAGGCGCCGGGCGATGGTGGAGATAAAACGCCGTTCACCTTTGACATCAGTGGTTACGGGCCGAAAGAGCGGCGCGGATGCCTGGTTGGTACGATTGGTGCGGCCCAAACCCTGTATGGCATTGTCGGCCCGCCAGCCCGGCTCGAGCAAGAAATGCACGCGCCGCTGCTGGTTTTGTACGTCCAGATCGGCATGATAGGACCGGCCTGTCCCGCCTGCGTCAGAAAATATAAGCACGCGCTTCTCGCCGTCCATAAAGCTCTGAGCTTCGATTAAATTCGACCGCGCCGTGCGGCGTTCGAGACGTTGACGTCCGTCGCTGCCATTTACAAGCCTGCGGGTCCGGCCCGTCACTTCGGCAACATGATCTGTTCCAAAACGTTCGATTACCGCATCAAGCGCCGCCCAAATGGGCGGAAGCGCGCACAGCTTTTCGATCATCGCGTCTCTTGCCTGAACGGCGCGCGGGCAGAGGACTGGATGGCCTTCCGAAGTGGACATAGGCTCTGATCGCAAGTTGCCGTCATCATCGAGGAACACCTGCATCAAACGGACCGGAAAACTTTTGGCCAGATAATCAATGACATATTCGCGCGGGGACAGGTCGATATCAAGCTGCTCGCGTTCTTCAGCACTGAGATCGGCAAGTCTGCGGTTGAGCATTGCCTCGGCGGTCGAGACAAGCTGCACAACGGCGGAATGTCCCTCTTCCAATGCCTGTTCGATCGCCGGGAGCAGGCTGGGAAGTTTCATCGATAGCAGCAGCTGCGCGAAGAAACGCTGCTTGGTACCCTCGAATATCGAAAGCGCCGCTGCTTTTGCATTTCGGTTAAGCGTATCGCCGCTATCCTCATCAACGATCCGCGTGGCTTCAAGGGCCGCCTCGAGATTCTTGTGAATAATCGCCCAAGCCCCGGCATAACTATCGTAAACCGATATTTGTTCCTTGGTCAGTTCATGTTCGAGAAGCTCATATTCAACGCCCGCGAAGGACAAGGCGCGGGCCAGATAGAGACCTTGGGATTTAAGGTCGCGCACGACCAGTTCCATCGCAGAAATACCGCCCGCTCGGATATCGGTGAGGAACGTGTCATAATTGGGAAAGGCGGTTTCCGGTCCCCACAATCCAAGACGCGCCGCATAACCAAGGTTGGCAATATCAGATGCGCCGGTTGCTGATGCATATAATACTCGCGCGCTGGGCAGAAGATTTTGAAGACGCAGACCTGCAATGCCCTGTTCGGATCCTTTGACTTTGCCGCGGCTTCCCGTTCCCCCCAGCGCACCCGCCATCGCATGAGCTTCATCAAAGGCTATGACGCCATCAAATTCCTGCCCTGCCCATTCCAATATTTGAGCAAGTCTAGTCGTATCCATCCTGCCCGAGCGCAGCGTTGGATAGGTGACAAATAAAATCCCGCCTGACATTGAAATCGGCCTTCCCAGCTTCCAGCTCGAAAGCGACTGGATATCAAGCGGCAAGCCGCCGAGCGCGGACCAGTCCCGGCGGGCGTCCTCAAGCAAGGTCTCGTTTTTGGTAATCCAGATATGACGGCAATGACCCTGCAGCCACCGGTCCATGATGACACTAGCAATCTCTCGGCCCTTCCCCGCGCCAGTTCCATCACCTAGGAAGAAGCCAGTCCGATAACAGAAACCCTCTTCGGACGGTTCCAGCCCAGAGCCTTTGTTGATTGGCCTGTAAGTACCGGGCAAATCGCGGGCGAAGGCGTTTACTGCATAAATAAGCGTTTCGCATTGTGCATCGGAAAGAAGCTGTTTCTCCCGCCAGTCTGCCGGAACCAATGGCTGGTGCTGCGGGACTGGCGCAGCAACAGACCCCATCGCTACCGATTCCACCAGTGGGGTCGGGTGAACGGGAGCATTGGCGATTGATATCCGGCTTGGCCGATAGGCTAGATAAATGCCTTTTTGCTCCGGTGTTGGTGCCGCATCGCCGAGAACTTCAAAGATGAGTTTTTCGGATATTTGCGAGTCTGGAGAGGATTTGGAAACTGGCGCGACAGGGCGTTTCGAACGATCGTTCGATACCAGCGCGAATGGCTTTGCATTGGACCTGGAAGTTTGCGCCGTTGGTTTGGAGGTAGCGCGAGCGGGCAAAGCACAGCAGGCTCTGTACAAACCCTCAAAATCAGCGATGTCGATTGGTGTTACGCATTGCTCGGAAACAAATTTATCGAAGACCACCAGGCGCACGGTGATGCCGGTTCCCCGGCGGGCGAAAGATCGCATGATGCGCGCATCCAAACGCAGAGCGCAGGGAGCAGGATCGTTTTTAGCAAATATGGTCGCGTCAAAGCCTTCGGGCATGATCGCGACAAGCCGTCCGCCTGGCGCCAGACGCCGCCAGGCAGAGCGCAAGTGCCGCAGGGCTGAGCGGTAGTCTTTGCCCCGTTCTGCGCTACGGGCAAATGGCGGGTTCATTATGACAAGATTTGGATTGTGGCGCGGTGGAAGCAGTTCGTCGATCAGCTCGCCATCGTGTGAGGAGAGCGGAGCGCCCGGAAACAGCTCGTTTAGACACGCACCGCGCAGGCCGTCGATCTCATTGAGGATTAGCTTCGCGCCAACAAGATGCGGCCAGATGGCGAGAATTCCCGTTCCCGCGGATGGCTCGAGTACGATATCTTCGGGCTTTGTGCCCGCTGCCAAAGCCATAGCCCAGGCAAGCCGGGCGGGGGTCGAAAACTGCTGGAGGGCAATCTGGTCATCATGCCGGTTATGTTGTGGCGGAAGAACTTGCTCCAGAGTTGCGAAGCATCTGTCGGCTTCAGCAAAATCGGAATGGAGTGAAATACCGGAATGATCACGAAGCCACATCAGTTCGGCCAGCTCGATAGCGCAGCCGGACATTTTTACCGACCAACCATCTGTCGCGTCGCTGCTTCCGGTGAAGGTCTTGAATATGGCATTAATGTCTTTTCGTGTGACTTGGGAACTTGTCTCTAGACGACCTGCTATTTCGTGAGCGGCTTTGATTATTATTTCGCTGGCCAGATCCTGTGTATCGTCAAGTTGCAACTGTGCGTTTTGTAGAGTCATGATGGTTTTCCTCCGTTAGGCACGGACAGACCTCAGACGGCCTTCTCGTGCACAAACAGCG
>CAWUKF010000168.1:0-5828 GCA_963922745.1 uncultured Sphingomonadales bacterium | reverse complement strand
AGGTCAAGGCGGCGATGGCCGGTGATCCGGACGCGCCGTTTATCGCGCCGCCGCCTTTTGCGATCGCCCATGATCTGCTGCGCCACTGGCTGGACGGAAAAGCCTGATATGGCCGAGCGGCTGGAACTGATGGGAGCGCCGGGCTCTCCCTATACGAGAAAGATGCTGGCGCTGCTGCGCTTTCGCCATATCCCCTATAACATGATCTGGGGCGGCGTGACGGGGGCTCCCGAGGGCTATCCGAAACCCAGGGTGGCCTTGTTGCCCACTTTCTATTTCCGTGATGCGCAGGGCGAGCTGGACGCTGCCGTCGACAGCACGCCGATTATCCGGCGGCTGGAAGGTGAATACCCTGGCCCGTCGGTCATTCCCGACAGCGAGCTGCTGCGCTTTCTGGATCTGCTGATCGAGGATTATGCCGATGAATGGCTGACCAAGGTGATGTTCCATTTCCGCTGGGCGTTCAAAGAGGATGCCGACCATGCCGCCCCGCTGCTGATCCACTGGGCCAATCCCAACCTGCCGAACAATCAGGTCGACATCATGGCCGCGAAATTTGCGAAACGGCAGATTGACCGCCTCTATGTGGTCGGGTCAAACGAGTGTACCGCGAAGACCATCGAGGACAGCTATATCCGCCTGCTGGACCGGCTGGACCGGCTGATCGAAACGCAAGGCTTTGTGCTCGGCGGACGGCCCTCCGCCTGTGATTTTGCGCTTTATGGGCAACTGACCCAGCTAACCCATGTCGAGCCGACGGCGATGGCTATCTCCAGAAAATTGTCGCCGCGGGTGCGGGCTTGGGTCGACCGGTTGGATGACCTGTCCGGTCACCACAGCGGCGCGTGGCTGGCCGATGATCAGCTTGGCTCGCTGCGCGACTTGCTTTCGGAAATCGGTCGCACCTATGCGCCTTTCCTGATCGCCAACGCAGAGGCCGTGCGGTCCGGGGCGGAGACTTTCGAAACCGAAATCGACAGACGGAAATGGCAGCAACCACCTTTTCCCTATCAGGCGAAATGTCTGGTGGCGCTGCGCGACGCCTATCGGGCGTTGTCGGCAGACGGCCAGGCCGGGGTGGACGCATTGCTGGCCGGCACGGGTTGCGAAAAGCTGTTCGGCAAGAACTAGACCAGGCCCAGACTGGCGAGCTCGCCGAGCATTTCGGCCGGCATTTCCTCTGCGCCGGCCGCGCCTTCGGCCAGATCGGGAGGCGTGTCCTTTTCCTCGAGATAGCGCCAGCCCTGATGGGCGCGCTTGGGGATCGGCTGCACGGCGATCAGGCGCGGTTCCAGCCTGATCCACTGCCGACCCTGGCCATTGTCCATGAAGCCGATGATCGGCGAGCGGCCGATGATCTTCTTGGTGTGAATCCAGTATAGCGATCCGCCGACCATCTCCTGGTGGCGCTTGGGCAGGTAGCGAGTGGTCAATCGTGCCTCGCCGCCGGTTTCCTTATTGTCGCTGTGGGATTCCAGCCATATTCGCAGCGTCGCCGGGCTTTCGCTGCGATAGGCAATCTTGGTCATGTTGAGTGGCATGGTGATTATCTGTGGTGGGCGACCGGTTTAGTCAAGCATCTTCCGGGGCAGCTTGTGGCTGGCGCGGACCGGGCAGCAGAAATCCCAAGATTGTTATTGCAAATGATTATCAATATCATAAGATAAGGAGGATTCGAACGGCGAGGAGAAAGAGATTGGGCGAGATTCTGGAAAAACTGCTGATGCCATTGCCGGATATCAGAACGATGCCAGCGGTCGAGGCGAGGCTGATCATCGCCTTTCGCCTGGCGGTCATCGGCATTCAGAATGATTATGACTGCACGGACCATCTGTCCGACCGGCTGGGCGGAAAGCTTGCCGCAACACGGATATTGATAATGGCCGAAACCATCGGCTTCGCCTGGCCCGAGAAATTTCAGATCGGGCGCCCCTGCTGTTCGCAGACCACGCCGGACGAAATCTGGCTGGCGGCGGCGCTTCGTCTGGCGGCCGGCAATAACCGGCCCGCCTTTGATTCGCTGAGCTGTGAAATGCTGGGTGATAGCGAGCGGGAGCGGATATTCAACGATCTGCGCAATTTTGTCGCCGCCTATACGGGTTGAAACGACGGCTCCAGATCGCTGGCAATATTCCGGTTAAGCGGGCCTTTGCCTTTCAAACAACTGCACCGTCTTTTCGTTATAGACCCCTTGGCGGGTGGCCTGAAAGCCAAGCTTCTGGGCCAGCTTGATCGACGGGAGATTGTCGGGGTTGATGATGCAAACCGTCTTGTCGGGGCTGAATTTCTGATCCAGCCAGTCTTGCGCCGCCGTCATCGCTTCCAGCGCATAGCCCTTGCCATGACCGGCTGTCGCCAATACCCATGCGGCTTCGTGGAAGGGATCGAAGTCTGGCCCAAGGCCGCGCCGAAAATCGCTGAAGCCCACTTCTCCCATGAATTGACCGGATGATTTCTCGATCAGCGCGAACAGCCCATATCCCATGATGTCCCAGCGTCCGAAATTGCCCAGAAACCGCAACCAGGCGTCGGCTTCGACCAAGCGCGTGGCGCCGATATATTTCATCACCGCCGGATCCTGCCACATCGCCCAGCAGTCCTCAAAGTCGTCGGCAACATGCGGGCGCAGCAACAGGCGTTCGGTCTCGATCATCCGGCGCTCTAGATGCTGACCAGTCCGCTACCCACGGCCAGGCTCAGGAAAGCAAGGAAACCCATGGTGTCGGTGATCATCGTGACAAAGACCGACGAGGCCAGCGCCGGGTCCTGATCCATCCGGTCGAGCATTACAGGCACAAAAATCCCGGCGAAACCGGCGATCACGATATTGATCATCATCGCCAGGGCAATAACGCCGCCGAGTACGGGATTGGCGAAGACCAGCCCGGTGCCGATGCCGACCAATATGGCGATCGTGCCGCCGTTGAGCAGCGCGATGCGGAATTCCCGCCCGATGATTCGGCGGGTGTTGGAGCGGGTCAGTTCGTTCATGGCGAGCGCGCGGACCGAGACGGCCATCGTCTGGGTGCCGGCATTGCCGCCGATCGAGGCGACGATCGGCATCAGGATTGCCAGCGCGACCATCTGCTCGATGGCCGCGCCGAAGATCGAGATAACGAAACTGGCCACCAGCGCGGTCGCCAGATTGGCGATCAGCCAGCGCACCCGGGCCTTGTAGCTGTCGCGAATCGGTTCGTTGATGTCGCCGTCGCCGGCACCGGAGAGCAGCAGCACGTCTTCGCTGGCCTCGTCCTCGACGATATGGAGAATGTCATCGACCGTGATCATCCCGATCAGGCGGCCGTCATCGTTGATCACCGCGGCGGAGATCAGATTATATTTCTGGAAGCGGAGCGCCACTTCTTCCTGGTCCATATTGACGGGGATCAGCGACTGTTCGCGCTTCATCACGTCGGCGATGGCGATGTCGCGCGGGGTGCGCAGGATCCAGCTAAGCTGGCAGGTGCCGATCGGGCGGAAGGCCGGGTCGACGACATAGATTTCCCAGAATTCGGTGGTCAGGTCATCATTCTTGCGCAGATAGTCGATCAGGTCGCCGACCATCATATGTTCGGGCACCGCGACGAACTCGCGCTGCATGATGCGGCCGGCGGTTTCTTCCTCGTAGGTGAGGGCGCTCTCGATCGCGGCGCGATCCTCAGCGTCGAGCTCGGCGAGAACGGCCTGCTGCTCGCCCTTTTCGAGATCCTCGATGATCGCGACCGCGTCATCGGTGTCGAGCTGTTCGGTCAGGTCGGCGATCTGGCCGGCGTCCAGCGCCTCGATCACGTCCTCGCGGACGTGCTCGTTCATCTCGGCCAGCACATCGGCGCTTACGAGATCGCCCAGCGCGTCGGCCAGCGGCGCGCGTTCGTCCGCATCGAGCAGTTCGAAAAGATCTGCGATATCGGCATTGTGGAGCGGATTGACCAGCTCCTGCGCAAGGGCGCTATTATTGTCCTCGACCGCCTCGGAAACCGAGCGGACGAATTCGTCGGTGAGTCGATTGTCTTCGTCGAGCACGTCCTCGCGTTCGATGACGGCGTCCGGAGCGTCGTTGATCTCGGTCATCGCGATGCTCCCTTTCTGCGTGTGTTCGGCTGCTTACTAGTCGGTGCGCCGTTGCAATTGCAATCTTTTGTGACATTTATCGCGACGCAGGGTGATTTTTCCGAACAGCTTGCCTATATGCGCCTCAAGATCAAATCAATGAACGAAAAGGAACACGCCTGATGGCCCATGAAAAAATGACTCTCCACCTCGAAACGGGCGATGTCGAAATCAAGCTGCGGCCCGATCTGGCCCCCAATCACGTCGACCGGATTACCGAACTGGCGTCCGAGGGCTTTTATGACGGCGTTGTCTTTCACCGCGTGATCAGCGGGTTCATGGCGCAGGGCGGCGATCCCACCGGCACCGGCATGTCCGGCAGTGACAAGCCCGACCTCGACCAGGAATTTTCCAAGGAGCCGCATGTCGAGGGCACCTGCTCGATGGCCCGGACGATGGATCCGAACAGCGCCAACAGCCAGTTCTTCATCTGCCTCGACGACGCCGGTTTTCTCGACGGCCAGTACACGGTATGGGGTGAAGTGACCTCGGGCATGGAAGCGGTGCACGCGCTGCCCAAGGGCGAACCACCAGCGAAGCCCGGCGCGATCAAGTCCGTCACTCTCGGCTGATCGGCTATGCGTCTCGATAAACCCAGAATCGCCCCGCTCGCCGAGTCAGAGCTCGACGAAAAGAGCAGGGCGATGCTGGGCGAGCGTTTCAAGGCCGGCAAGATTCTCAATATCTTCCGGACCCTGATCAAGGCCCCCAAGGCCTATAAGGCGTTCATGTGGTGGGGCGGCTATATCCTCTCCGACCATAATGACCTGGGTCCGCGCGAGCGCGAGATCATCATCCTGCGCACCGGCTTCAACTGGAAGTCGGGCTATGAATGGGCGCAGCATGTCCGGATCGGCAAGGACTGCGGCCTGACCGATGAAGAGATCGAACAGATCAAGGTCGGGCCGACTGCTCCGTCATGGACAGCGCTGGAGCGTGCAATGCTGCAGGCAACGGATGATCTGACCAGCGATGGCCATGTTGCCGACGCAACCTGGCAGGCGCTGGCCGAGCTGAGCGAGAAGCAGCGCATGGACCTGGTGATGACCGTCGGCCAATATAGCCAGGTGTCGATGATGCTGAACAGCTTCGGCGTGCAACTGGACGACGACCTGACCCTCGATCCCGACCTTCGGGCCTAGCGCCGCCTCCTAGAGACCCGCTTTGATCACCCAGTCATGGAAGATCCGCACCGCGCGGTTCTTCATGTCGCGTTTCCGGCAGACGAACCAGTAGCTGTACGGGCTGTCGACCTCGTGATCGAACAACCGGACCAGCCGCGGATCATTGGCATCCGAAAAATGGCCGCCGTGCATGATCGCGATACCGAGTCCCTGCGCCGCGGCCTCGAGCATCAATGGCCCGCTGTCGAGATGGTCGATGCTCGCCGGTTGCAGGTTGGGCAGCCCGACGACTTCCTTCCACTGGTCAAAGGCGCGATTCATGTTGCTGTGGATCAGGATATTGTGATTCTTGAGATCTTCCGGATGCTTTACCGCGTTCGGCCCCTTGGTCAGTTCCCTCGAAGCAATGGCGTAGACCTTGTTGCTGTCCAGCTTCACCGCGTAGAGATGCGGGTCGACATCATCGCTGATGATGATCGCAGCGTCGACGGCGTCGCCCAGCATGTTTTCGGCATGGGCAGATGTATCCACGTCAATATGCAGCTTTGGATAGAGTTTCTTCAGTTCCGGCAGGCGCGGCAGCAGGCGCGTCGC
>CAWUKF010000167.1:0-5834 GCA_963922745.1 uncultured Sphingomonadales bacterium | reverse complement strand
TCCCACTCGCTTGCCGTCACCGGTGCCACCGACAGCCGCGACTGTTTGATGATCGCCAGATCCTTGAGCGCCGGATTCTGCTTCATCGCCTTCAGCGACACCGGTTTGTCGAGCTTGCGCACCGGCTTCACCTTGACCACCACCCATCGCTCCGGATCGGTGGTGACATCGGGGCTGTGCTCCGCGCTCACTTCCATGATCCCGACCACCTCCAGCCCCTGGCGCGAATGATAGAACAGGACCTGGTCGCCTTTTTGCATCGCCTTCATATTATTGGACGCCTGCGCGTTTTTCACGCCGTCCCATGTGCCTTCGCCTTCGGCCACCAGATCGTCCCAGCCATAGACATCCGGTTCCGATTTCATCAGCCAATAGTGCGGCATGTCGTGCTCCTGCTATTTTCGATACGCATTTCTAGCCGCTAGTGGGCCGATCTTATATTCAGCATCCCATGCTGAATAGCAATCGCGCCCTTGAACCGCCCTTCGACAGGCTCGGGGCTAACGGCAAGAATGCCATCCGGTCAAAGTCCGTGGCAACCCTTCCCCCAATAAAAAAGGCCCCGCAATCATGCGAGGCCCTTCTTGTCGGTCTGTCGCCTAAGCTATTTCGGCATCAGCAGATTGTCGACAATATGGATCGTGCCGTTGCTCGACGCCACATCCGCCTTGGTCACGTGCGCCTTGTTGCCGGCACCGTCCTCGAGCGTGATCACATCGCCGTCCATCGACGCCTTGATCGTGCCGCCGCCGACGGTCTCGATGTTCGCCGTGCCACCACCATCGGTGATCGCCTTGGCGATATCGGCAGCACTGGTGTTGCCCTTGACCAGTCCATATTCGGCGATGCTCTTCAGCTCGTCCTTGTCGTCCGCCGACAATAGTTCGCTGAGCCGCTGCGCGTCGATCTTGTTGAACGCTTCGTTGGTGGCGACAAATGCGGTGTAGGGTCCGTTATCCTGCATCTCCACGCCAACGCCGGACAGGCCGATCAATATGCCAGCAGTGCTCAGGTCGGGATCGTCCTGCAAGATGGCGATCATGTTGGTGGGCTGCTTTTCCTCGGCCTTGCGCGCGTCGAGAATTTCCTGCTCCTCCTTGCTCAATTCGGACGAGCAGGCGGGGACGAGCGTAAGAATGGTTGCAGCAAGAATGATTTTGGGGGCGTTGAACATGAATTTCCTTTCTTGTGGTAAATCCGTCTGCCGCGGGGTGCGGACAGCCGATCATGAAATTCGTAGGCGCGGGTTACTCGGCCCGTCCGGGGAATGCAAACCCCCAATAATGCCAATAAAAAAAGGGCTCCGCCGCCCGGCGAAGCCCTTTTCAATACATGCTGGTTCGGGGTTGCGAACTATCCGGGCGTGACCACGGTATCGATTGCGTGGACGACGCCGTTCGAGGCTTCGACATCGGTCAGAATCACGGTTGACCTGACACCGGTGCCGTCCTCGAGAATCACGGAATCACCGTCCAGCATCGCCTTCAGCGGCGCACCCTGGACGGTTGTCAGCGTCGCAGTGCCGTCGCCATCGGTGATCGCCTTGACGATATCCGCCGCGGTCATCTTGCCAGCAACGACATGATAGGTCAGCACGCTTGTGAGATCCGCCTTGTTCTCGGGCTTGAGAAGCGCGCTGAGCGCTTCCGGATCAATCTTGTCAAAGGCAGCGTTGGTCGGGGCAAAGACCGTAAACGGTCCTTCTCCGCTCAGCGTTGCGCCGAGGTCAGCTGCCGTCACTGCGGTCACCAGAGTGGAAAAATCCGGATTGCCGGCTGCAACGTCAACGATCGTGCCGGGCTCGGCGGCTTCAGCCGAGTCCATCATGGCGTCGGCAGAGTCTTCGTCTGTCGGCGTGACCGGCGCTTCCGAGGAACATGCCGCGAGCGCGACAATAGCGGTGGTTGTCAAAATGAACCGGGGTAAAATACGCATGATAGGGCCTTTCAAGATTTCAACAATATCCCCAGCCACAATCGCAACCGCACTCGGGATACTGTCGATGGACCATGGTGCGACTGGTTCACACCTGTCCTTTCGGGCATGTACCGGGTTCAGGCTTTGCCGAGATGGACGAAGTCGCGGTCAAAGGCCTTGAGATTGGCGCCGCCATCGACTTCGATGATCTGGCCTGTAACTGCGTCTGCCCGCGCCAGATAAAGGACCGCGCCGGCAATATCGTCCGGTTCGGGAAGCCGGTCGAGCGGCATCATCGCCGTGATATTGGCCAGCTGTTCATCACCATATTCGCCTGCCGTCAGCGTCAGGCCGGGTGCTACCCCGTTGACCCGCAGCTTGTCCGCGCAGGCCACTGCCAGCGATCGCACCGATCCCGCCAGCGCCTGTTTGGACAGGGTATAGCTCAGCTGGTCGCGGTTGGGATTGCGGACCCGCTGGTCCAGAATGTGGATGATGCAGGCCCGATCACTGTCCGCCGACCGGCGCTGGTAGAGAGCGGTCGCCAGCAGGACCGGAACGATGCTGTTGACCCGGAGATGCTCCTGCAGGTCCTTCTCCCCGATCGAACCGGCATTATCCTGGCCGAAAATCGACGCGCTGTTGACGACAAGATCCGGCAGGCGGCCAAAATGACTTGCCACCTGATCCATCAGCTCACCGGCTGCACCGTCCAGCGTAAAATCCTGCTGGAAGCCCGACCATAAGCTGCCCGCTTCGCTCAGCGTCTCGGCCAGCCGATCGTCCGGCACCGTGTCGCTGTTGCCGTGCAGTGCCAGCGAATAGCCGGCTTCGGCCAGACGTGCGGCAATCACCGCTCCAACCCGCTTCACGCCGCCGGTGACCAGCGCGAGCGGCGCGGTCATCGCCGGCTCCGGCTAAGCGTAATGCCGATCTGCTCCCCTTTTTCAGAGATCAGCAGCTTGACGATCTTCACCGTCACCCGCAGCACATTGCTGTCCTGCAGGAACAACGTCTCGATAATATGGTCAGCGACGGCCTCGATCAGCTTGAAATGCAGACCTTCTGGCAAGGCTTCGGTCGCCGCATGTTTCAGGTCCATGTAATTTTTGGAATGATCGAGCGGCGTGTCCGCTTCATAGCGTTCCTGGACCTTCATCTCCGCCGCGATCGAGATGCGCAGCGGTTGTGGCAAATGGGTTTCTTCGGAATAGATTCCGGTGAGCACGTCAACATCGAGATCGTTGACTTCCAAAAGCAATGTATCTGTCATGGATATCCCCTGACCTGTTCCGGCGGAAATGGCAAGTCAGGCCGCCCAGCGGGCAAAAATCGCGGTGGGCAGCAACAGCCCGCGCGCTTCCTCGCGCACCGCCAGTTCGCCGACCTCTATCGACCCGCCAAGATGGGCCAGCTTTTCGTTGAGCAGCGAACCCAGCGCCAGCGCCGACATGCGCACGGCATAGACGGTCAGGAACAGGCAGCGGCTCTCGGCGTCGAGCAGTTGCCCGCAATTTTCCACCAGGCCCGCCAGATCTTCCTCCAGCCGCCAGATTTCGCCGTCCGGCCCGCGGCCATATTTCGGCGGATCGAGCAGGATCGCATCATAGCGTCGCTCCCGCCGGACTTCCCTCGCGGCAAATTTGGCGGCATCGTCGATGATCCAGCGGATCGGGCGATCAGCCATTCCCGAAAGGGCGGCATTGTCGCGCGCCGCGGTCACCGATTTCTTCGACGCATCGACGTGCACCAGATTGGCGCCCGCGGCGGACAGGGCAAGCGTCCCGACGCCGGTATAGCCGAACAGATTCATCATCTGCGCCGATTCCACATCCTGCAGATTGCTCCGCAGCCAGCGCCAGACCGGATCCATGTCCGGAAAATAGGCAAGATGGCGAAACGGCGTACATTGGGCGGTAAAGCTGACCTCTTCCCAGTCCAGCTGCCAACCCTCCTGCGGCACATGATCCTGCAGATGCCAGCGCCCGCCCCCATCCTCGTCGGAGGCGGGAACAAATTCTCCATCCGCCTGCCAGTCATCGCTCGCCGGCGCCCACATGGCCTGGGGCTCTGGCCGGATGAAATGGAAGGTGCCATAGCGCTCCAGCTTGCGGCCATGACCGGAATCAACCAGCGCATAGTCGCTGCGCGGCTCGCTGATCATCACTATCGGGGCCGGACGGGTTTCAGCCATCAGATGGTGTGGCGTTGGCCGTGATAAACTGCTTCACCGAATCATAGTCACCCGGAAGTTTGGTATATTTTTCCTCCCGGTCGAACAGATCTCCGATCCGGCGCGGCAGGGACGGACGGATACCGGTCGCACGCTCCACCGCATCGGGGAATTTGGCGGGATGGGCAGTCGCCAGCGTGACCACCGGTACCGAAGGATCGAGTTTCGCATGCTGCGCTGCCGAAAGACCGATCGCGCTGTGCGGATCGATCACCTGACCGGCGCGGTCCTGCGCCCAGCGCATCGCCAGCGCCATGTCATCGGAATCGACCCGGTGGCTGGTGAAAATGCCGGACGCCGCTTCCCGCATGGCCGGCTCGAGCTGCATATTGTGATTCTGTTCAAAGGCAGCCATGCGCGCCGCTGTCTTACCGCCATCGCGGCCCTCGAGGTCGAACAGCAGCCGTTCGAAATTGCTGCTCACCTGGATGTCCATCGACGGTGCCGCAGTCGGCGTCACGGTGCCGGTGGAATAATCGCCGGCGCTCAGCGCCCGGTGCAGGATGTCGTTGACATTGGTCGCGACGATCAGTCGCTCGATCGGCAGTCCCATGCGGGACGCCACATAGCCGGCGAAGACATCGCCAAAATTGCCGGTGGGAACGGAAAAGGAAATCTTGCGATGCGGCCCGCCGAGCTGGCTTGCAGCGTAGAAATAATAGACCACCTGCGCCATCAGCCTGGCCCAGTTGATCGAGTTGACCGCCGAGATCGAGAAACGGTCGGTCACCTCACGGTCCGCGAACATCCGCTTCACCATGGCCTGGGCATCGTCGAAACTGCCCTCGATCGCGATATTGTGGACATTGGGCGCGCGCACCGTGGTCATCTGCCGCCGCTGCACGTCGGAAATCCGGCCATGCGGGTGGAGCATGAAGATATCGACCTTGTCCCGTCCCGCCAGCGCGTCGATCGCCGCCGAACCGGTATCACCGGAAGTGGCACCCACTACGGTGAGGTGCTTGTCCTGCCGCGCAAGGAATTTCTCGAACAGCAGACCAAGCAGCTGCAGCGCAACATCCTTGAACGCCAGCGTCGGGCCGTGAAACAGCTCCAGCAGCCAATGCTGTCCGTCAAGCTGGACCAGCGGAGTCACCGCGGCATGGGCGAAGCGGCCATAAGCCTGCTCGCACAGATCGCGCAGTTCTGCTTCGTCGAGGGCGTCACCGACGAACGGCTGCATCACCCGGACAGCCACCTCGACATAGGAAAGGCCTGCCATCGCGGCAATCTCCGCGCTGCTCAGCGAGGGAAAGCGCTCCGGGACATAAAGGCCACCGTCGCCGGCCAGTCCGGCAAGCGTGACCTGTTCGAAATTCAATGCGGGCGCTGCGCCCCTCGTCGAGATATAATCCATGATGGCGAGCGGGTTAGGACAAGTTGCCGGATTGGGCAACGCCCTTGTTGCGGCCACGCAGCGCGATCAGGAAAATCACCAGCGCAATGCCGGCAAACAGGAACCACTGGACGGCATAGGACAAGTGATTGTTGGGGATATCCTCCAACGCCGGCGGCTGGCTTTTCTGCAATCTGGCGACCGGTTCGGTGGCGACCAGACGGATGACATATTGGCTGTCCGGCGCGATGATACCGTTGACCATCCCGCCGTCCCAGTCGGGATCATCCGGCCGTTCCGACCACCCGGCCACGACTTGCGCGCCCGGGCCTTCTGCCCCGGCGGTGC
>CAWUKF010000166.1:0-5844 GCA_963922745.1 uncultured Sphingomonadales bacterium | reverse complement strand
GCTGTGTCGTCCAGATTGGCGACCCGGATGCCGGCGCGATTGAAACGCCCGATATCCGCTGGGGTGCCGGGCGCATGGGCAAGACCCGGATATGGATGCCTCCGGTTGTGGATGAACAGGTGCTGGTGGCCTTTCCCGCCGGGGAATTGGCCGCTGGTGTCATCATCACATCGATTCCTCGTGATTTATTCCCGCCCGCGGGAAATTTCCCTGCCGACCTGATCACCTTTCAGGACGGCGCGGTCCTGTCCTATGATGTGGAAACGACCACATTGGTCGCGCAATTGCCCGAAGGCGGATCGATCGTCGTCACAGCGCCTGGCGGCGTCCTGATCGACGCCCAGGACGGGGTCACCATTGATGGACCGGTGACGATCAACGGTGATGTCATGGTCACCGGCGCGATCGTGGCCAGCGATGATGTCACCGCCGCTTCGATCAGCCTGAAAAACCATCTTCACGGCAATGTTGCCGCCGGTTCAGCCAAGACCGGAGCTCCGGAATGATAGGATTGGCCAAATCGACCGGCACGGCGCTCGACGGCAACGCGCATCTGGCGCAATCGATCGCCGACATCTTGTCCACCCCGCTCGGCACCCGGATTCAGCGTCGCGACTATGGATCCCTGCTGTTCGATCTGATCGATCAGCCATTGAACGCTGCCACCCGCGCCCTGGTCCATGCCGCCACTGCCCTTGCCATATCGCGCTGGGAACCGCGTTTGCGCCTGCGCAAGGTCAATATGGGTGGTGAACCGGCCCAGGGCCATCTGGTCATCACGATCGAGGGCGACCGGACCGATCTGCCGGCGGTCAACAATTATGTCACCCTGTCCATTCCGATCCGCCTCGGCGGTGCCGCGACCGTTTCATCCTAAGCAAAAGGAAATATCATGACTCATGGCCTGACAATCACCGAATCCGCCACTGGCCCCCGCCCGGTCAAGGAAGCATCGCTTGCCGTCATCGGCCTGGTCGCCACGGCGGCGGGCAGCACGGCAGAAATTATCGCCGATCTGGATGCGCAATTCCCGCTGAATACGCCGGTCCTGGTCGACAATATCCGCACCGCCATTTCCAATGCGGGCGATGAAGGTACGCTGAAACCGGCGCTCGAGGCGATTGCCGATCAGACGACACCGATCTTGGTGGTGGTCCGCGTCGCGCCGGATGAAGATCCGGAGGTTGAGGAAACAAATGTGCTGGGCGGGGTCACCGATGACCAATATACTGGTATGCAGGCCTTGCTTTCGGCGGAAACGATTGTCGGTGTCCGGCCCCGCATTCTTGGCACGCCCGGCCTGAATACTGCCGATGTCACCGCCGAACTGGTCGTGATCGCCAAGAAACTGCGCGCCTTTGCCTATGCTGCGCCGGTCGGCGAAACCAGTGCCGAAGTGATTACCGAGCGGGATAGTTATTCCGCCCGCGAGTTGATGCTGATCTGGCCCGAAACGACCAATGGATTTGCCGGGGACGCAATCGCCCGGGCGATGGGTCTGCGCGCCCGCATCGATGAAGAACAGGGCTGGCACAAGACCCTGTCCAATGTCGCGATGGACGGCGTCACCGGCATCGATCGGGATCTGCATTTTGACCTGCTCGACCCGTCTACCCCGGTCGGCGTCCTGAACGATGCCGATATCACCACGATCATCCGCAAGACCGGATTCCGCTTCTGGGGCAACCGCACCTGTTCGGATCAGCCGGAATTTGCCTTTGAAAGCGCGGTGCGCACCAGCCACGCGCTGCAGGATGAAATTGCCGATATCATGCAGCCGTTCATGGACAATCCGATGACCACGGCGCTGATCAAGGATATCCTTGAAACTGGCAACGCCCGCTATCGCAAGCTGGTCACCGCCGGGCAGATCATCGGCGCAGAAATGTTCTTTGATGCCGAGGACAACAATGCGGCTGATCTGGCCGCTGGCCGTCCGAAATTCCGGATCGAATATACGCCGGCGGCACCGCTGGAAAATCCGGAGATCGGCCTGGTCATCACCGATTATTATTACACCGGATTTGCCGATCTGCTGAACTGATCCGGCCAAACGGGAAATCGAAAAAGGGAAACTTGCCATGTCACTACCGCGCAAACTGAAGAACATGAACGCCTATATCGCGGGCGCCAGCTATCTCGGCATCATCACCGAATATGTCGAGCCGAAACTGGCGATCAAGATGGAAGAATATCGCGGTGGCGGCATGATTGGCCCGGTGATGCTCGACAATGGCCTCGAGGCAATGGAGGTCGAACTGACCATGGCAGGTCATGTCGCGGCGCTGATCCGCAAATTCGGCACCACGGATGTCGATGGCGTTCGCCTGCGCCTGGTCGGTGCCTATCAGGCCGACGACGGTAGCCGCGCCCAGGCGGTCGAAATCAATCTCGGTGGCCGGTTTCAGGAAATCGACGCCGGCACGGCCAAGCCCGGTGATGACACCGAGCATAAATACAAGGCCCCGGTCGCCTATTACCGCCGCGTGGTCGACGGCCGCACGGAAATTGAAATCGACATGCTGCGCGGTGTGTTCATCGTCGACGGCATCGATCGCTATGCCGAGATCATGGATATTATTTCGAACTAGAGCTCTGGCTGTTGCTGCCTATGCGGGGTGGCAATGGCTGGCGGTGCCGCCGATTTTCCATGGTTGGCGGCACCAACCCCTTTCCCCGCATGAACCATGAATGGAAACCCGCATGAGCGACGTCATATATTCCGACCCGATTACTCTCGATACCGCCATTGTCCGCGGCGAAACCAAGATTGAATCGATCAAGCTGCGCAAACCGAAAAGCGGTGAACTGCGCGGTCTGAGCATGGTCGATATCGCAAAGCTTGAAGTGGACACGATCCACACGCTGATCCCGCGCATCTCGGAACCGGTTCTGACCGAAGCCGAAGTGCAGGAACTGGAACCGTCCGATCTGTTTGCCATATCGACGGAGATTGCCAGTTTTTTGTTACCGAAGGGCGCGATGGAGGACTCCCGCAATCCATAGAAAGCTGCATGGCTGACATCGCCCTGATTTTCCATTGGCCGCCAAATGTGATGAACGAATTTTATCTGGACGAACTTTTGCAGTGGCGCGAGCTGGCCGTGCAGCGGTGGATCGATGTTCATCAGGAAAAGAAATAGGATACCCGCGATATGAGCAAGGATCTACGCCTGCAGGTTGTGTTTTCCGCGCTCGACAAGTTGAGCGGGCCAATCCGGAAGATGTCGGGCGGGACCAAAGGTCTCGCCCAGGGCGTGGCCACGACCCGCAAGGAAATCACCCGGCTCAACCGCGAACAGAAAAAGATCGACGGGCTGAAAAGCCTGCGCAAGGGACTGCAGGGCAATAATCAGAAGCTGGATGAAACCCGCCGCAAGATGCGCGCATTGCGCATGGAGATCGATCAGTCATCCCGTCCTACCAAAACGCTGACCAATGCGCTGAAAGCCGCCGAACGACAGGAAAAGAACCTGACCCGGAGCATTTCCGAACAATCGCGCAAATTGAATACCCAGCAATCGGAGCTTAAGTCGTCCGGGGTCGATGTCGCCAACCTGTCGCGGCATGAACAAAGACTGGCTCGCCAAATAGCGGATGCCAATCGAAAGCTGGATCAGCAATCGGAGAAACTGAGAAAGGTGCAAAAGTTCCAGGAACGCGCCGGTAAAGTCAGTTCGATGGCTGGTCGCGGTGGCGCGGCCATGACGGCGGGCGTTACCCTGCCTGTTGCTTATCTGGGCAAGCAGTCTTTTGAAGCTGCGATGAATGCAATGGAACTACAATCGGCCCATGATGCCGTCTTTGGTAAACAGGCGGCTGCCATGAACAATTGGGCGGAAAAGACCGGCAATGCCCTTGGCCGATCTACTCAGAGACTGCAGGCCAGCAATATGGCGTATCAAGAACTGTTCGGTAAGTCGATGGATCCGAAAAAAGCGGCTGAAATGTCTAAAGAAATGACTTTGCTGACTCAGGATCTAGCATCTTTTAAAAACCTCTCGGACGATGAAGCCCAGAACAAGATTTTTTCTGGGCTAGTGGGTGAATCAGAGCCATTGCGAAAATTGGGCGTCCAAATCGATGAAGCAATGGTGAAACAGAAGGCGCAGGCGATGGGGATGAAAGCCGTCAAAGGCCAATATTCTCAACAAAACAAGCTGCTTGCACGAGCGGTTTTGATCAAAGAACAACTCGCGACAGCCGAAGGTGATGTGATCCGGACCAGTGGCTCGGCGGCAAACCAGCTCAAAACTTTGAGCGATACTTATGACGAAATGAAGGTTAAAATAGGCATGAAATTATTGCCAAAACTCACTCCCTTCATCACCAAACTTGCCGAATTGCTGGACCGATTCAATGCTCTGTCTCCGGAAACCCAGAATTTCATTTTGATAGCGGCAGGCCTGTTAGCGGCACTTGGTCCGCTGTTGCTTATCATTTCCGGACTCGCTTCGGGCGCGGGTGTGCTAGCAGGCGCATTTGGCAGCGTTGCTGCAGGTATTGGCCTAATTACCTTGCCGATATTGGCGGTGATTGCCGCGGTGGCCGTGCTCGCGGGTGCCGTCTATATCATCTACAAAAATTGGGGTGCGATATCAGCATGGTTCCGGGCGCGTTGGGAACAGGTAAAGTCCGCATTTGATGGCGGGCTATGGGGTATTATTGCCCTGCTTGCAACATGGTCGCTTGAGCTGCTGTTCATGCTCAAGAATGCTGTGAACACTGCCACCAACGCTGCCGTGAACTGGCTGATCAATAACGGACCCGGATTATTTCGCGGCGCACTCAACGTCATCAAAACGGTGATGTGGGATGGCCTTCTGTTTCTGCCGAGGCTATTTTTCCAGTTCGGGGTCAACACGATCCAAGGGCTGGTCAACGGCATTTCATCAATGTTTGGAGCAGTCAAAAGCAAGATCAGCGAGCTCGCCGACTTCCTGCCGCAATGGATCAAAAAACCGCTTGGCATCAAATCTCCATCCCGCGTTTTCATGAAATTGGGCGGATATATCTCCGAAGGCATGGCAATCGGCATCACCAGCGGCGGAAAAAACGCCATACGGGCAGCAGGGCGGCTTGCTGCCGGTGTTGCGGGGGCCGGTGCCCTGTCGATGGCCCCTGCCGCCGCTACCCCTATTCAGCGGGCCGCATCGGCGGCATCCAGTATGGCTGGCGGCAATGGGGGGGCTGGCACGATCATGAACGTGACAATCAAGATCGACGCCGAAGGAAAAAGCGCAAAGGAACTGGCTAAGGAAATTAAGAAAGAGCTCGAAAAGCTGGACGGAGTCAACAGAAGGAGTGATTTTGACGATGGTATTTGATCCCCGCCTGCCCAGCTTTCGTCTGCCATCGGTGAATCTGCCGTCGCCCGTGCGCCGCGGCATATCCGTGCTGCGCACCGAAACACAGCCTGGCATTACACCCGCGTCCAATCGCGATCTGCTGTCGCTCGGCATGTTCGTCTTTGGCATGGACACCATGGCCTATAGCGAACTGCAACGGCGCATCGACTGGCGCCATGCCAAGTCCGAACGATTCGGCGCCCGCGCCGCCGCGCAATATGTTGGCCCTGGCGAAGATATCGTGACGCTGACCGGGCTGTTGGTGCCGGAAATCGCGGGCAATTATGCCTCGATCGACCGGTTGATTGAAATGGCCGGCAGCGCAGACAGCTGGCCCCTGATCGACGGCAAGGGCAATATCTGGGGCGAATATCGGATTCTTGCGATCGACCAGCGGCAACAGAATATCATGGCCGGCGGCTTTGCCAGGACAACCGATTTTGCAGTGGACCTGGAAAGGGCAGACTAGATGCCTGCGAATATCCCCGGCCTGCGC
>CAWUKF010000165.1:0-5858 GCA_963922745.1 uncultured Sphingomonadales bacterium | reverse complement strand
CGGATGCGGCCGCCGCCTCGCGCCAGCGGGCATAGATCAACCGGCCCTCGACGGTGGTGATTTCGGCGCTCAGCTTGCGGTAGCGCTCTGCCTGCTTGGCCTGCCGCCGGAGATTGGCGGCGCGCTGTTCCATATCGCCCAATATATCGTCGAGCCGCGCCAGATTCTTCTCCGCCGCGCGCAATTTCTGCTCGGCATCCTTGCGCCGGACATGGAGGCCGGAGATCCCGGCGGCTTCTTCCAGCATTTCCCGCCGTGCCTCCGGCTTGGACGAAATGATGTTGGAAATCTTCCCCTGGCTGACCAGCGCCGGGCTGTGCGCGCCGGTGGCGGCGTCGGCAAAGATCAGCGCGATATCCTTGGCCCGGACATCGGTGCCATTGGCGCGATAGGCGGAGCCGGAGCCGCGCTCGATCCGGCGAACGATTTCGAGCTCGCTGTCATTGTCGCCGACGTGCAGTGACGTCACATCGTCGGTTTCCCGTTCGGCGGTCAGCGCGACTTCGGCAAATTGTCGTTCGGGCCGGTCCTGGGTGCCGGCGAAGATCACGTCTTCCATACCGCCGCCGCGCATCGACTTGGCGGAATTTTCGCCCATCACCCAGCGGATGGCCTCGAGCAGGTTGGACTTGCCGCAGCCGTTGGGGCCGACAACGCCGGTCAGCCCCTTCTCAATGCGCAGTTCGGTCGGATCGACAAAGCTTTTGAAGCCCGAAAGTCTGAGCTTTTTTATCTGCACGAAATTGCCCCCGTGCCCGCTTGGTCACTCACCATATTCAAATCGCATCCCCTCTTGCGACTGGTCCGGTGCCTATCTCGCGCCGGCTTCCTTCAGCTTGGTTTCGATCATCATCCAGGTCGTGCCCTCGACTTTCTGACCATTGATCAGGAAGGTCGGGGTGCCCTCGATATTATATTCTTCGGCAGCCTTCTGGGTGCCGTTCATCAACGCTTCCGCGGTATCCACATTGGCGAGGCAGGTCTTGGCCTGGTCCTCGGAGATACCGCGCTGCTGGAAGAAGCTGATCAGGCCGAGCTGTTCGGCGAGGCGAACGAAGCGCGTGTCCGGTGCGGACTTCAAGATATCGGTATAGGTGGCTTCGCCCATGCCTTGCGCCTTTTCAAACATCGTGCCCTGATAGCCCAGCGCCTGTTCGGTCAGCGGGAAGAAGGGGGATTCGCCGCCGCAACGGGACAGGATGGCGGCGGTCAGGTCGAGCGGATCGCGCACGAAGTTGCGGATCTCGAAGCTGACCCGGCCGCTGTCGACATATTGATCGCGCAGCGGCGCAAAGGCTTCCTCGCCGAAATCCCGGCAGTGCGAGCAGGTGATCGACATATATTCGACGAGCTTGATCGGGGCATTGGGATTGCCCATCACATAGCCGCCGGCATCGGTTTTCGAGACGGTGTCGGACCATTTCTGGCCTTCGGGTGCCTTGACCGCTTCCGCAGATTCCGATGAGCTCACCCCGTTCTCGGCGGTGTCTGCGCCGCCGCCACAGCCCGCCAGAGCGAGGGCAAAGGAGATCGAAAGAAGAGAAAGGGATTTACGCATGATATGGTTCCTGTTTCTGATATTGTCTATTTTGTCGGCAGGGCGGCCAGCACGGGCTGAAGAACGGACCAGCTGTGCACCTTGTCGATCAGCTTGTCGTTGAGCGTGAAACTGGGTGTGCCGGTGATCTTGACCGTTTCCGCGCCATATTTGGTCATCGCCAGAATCTGGTCCTGCGCGCTTTTGTCGGCCATGCACGCATTTGCCTGGGCCTTGGTGATACCGCGCTTGGCCATGATGTCGTAAAAGCCGACATCCGCCGCGATCTTCCTGAGCCGGGCGTTGGTATCGCCCTCATACCAGGTCTTCTGCACTTCCGGCGAGGTCGCGATCACCGTTTTCAGCCATGTGCCCTGCGACGCCATGAGCGCGTGGTGATTGCCGAAAAATTTGGAGCGGCCGCCGCACCGCGCAAGAGTCGCCGCGGTGAAGTCTACAGCGTCGCGCACATAGTTGCGCACTTCGGCGCTGACATGTCCTTTCGCGATAAAATTCTTTTGCAGGGCCGTGCTTGATGAAACTTCGAAATCCGCACAGTGGCTGCAGGTGTAGCTGACATATTCGACGAGGCGATTTTTCGCCAGCGGGTTGCCCATGACATGCCCGCCCATGGCGGATAATGTAACCCGCTTGGTCCAGTCGGTCTGCTGGGCCAATGCCGGTGCGATCATCACCGCCGCTGCCATCACTGCCGAAGCAAGATATACGCTTCTCAACTTCATGTCCGGTCCTTCTTTTTGTCGCCGCCGCCGATCCTGCCAACGACCTTTATGCTCAGCCCCGTATCGTTCTTAGGGTCCGCTTCCGCCTTTGCAACTGCCGAGGCCAGCGATTCAAGCACCCGGTTCAGTTCCGGATCGCCGATATCGCGCAGATTCTCGCCCAGCTCGATCGGTGCCGGCTTCAGCGACGCGGGCAGCGGGACCCTTTTTTCCTTGTCTTTCTTGGGTGTTACGTTCCCCTGTCTGAATCGAATCTGACTGACCGCGCCATAGCCGAAAAAACGGTTTACCCGCTCGATGATGTCCGGTGCGATATGCTGCATCAGGGTGGAATAGGCACCGCTGACCAGCAGATGCAGCGTGCCACCCTCTTTTTCGCCGCGCGGGAATCGAATCGATTCGGGCAGGGAAACGGCGGCATAGCGTTCACCGACGATTTCCGGCCAGCGGCTGACCACCGAAGACTGGATGAAACCATAGCGGCGGAAGGCGGCGCGGCCGATTTCGGGCATCAGGTCGGAGATGCTTTTTGCCGGACCGCCGCGCGGGCGCTGATATTTCTGATACTGGCGGGCGGCGGGCTTTTTCGCCGCTTTTGGCGGCGTTTTCCTGGCTGCAGGCGCACCAATCCGGTCGCTTTGTGCGATTTCCTTGCCGCTTTTGTCAATTTTCTTCGCCATAGCGGTCGTTTATGGCATGGCGCGGCCATGGCCGTCGATAGTTTCTCCGCCAAAGCACGCAAAATTTCTGCCAATATTGGTGCACATTATGTGGATAACGCCCGAATATTGCCGTGGCGGGTGCCACCGGGCGGTGCTCGGCCCGATCCCTATCATGTCTGGCTGTCCGAAATCATGCTGCAGCAGACCACGGTTGGCGCAGTCAAAAGCTATTTCGAGACCTTCACCCGGCGCTGGCCGACCGTACAGAGCCTGGCCGCTGCGAAGGAATCGGATGTGCTCGCCGCCTGGGCCGGGCTTGGCTATTATGCCCGGGCGCGGAATCTTCACAAATGTGCCGTGCATGTTACGGAAAATCTGGACGGAATCTTTCCCCGGAAAGAGTCCGAACTGCTCAAGCTGCCGGGCGTGGGCGCTTATACTGCGGCTGCGATTGCCGCCATAGCCTTTGGCGAGAGGGCGGTGGTGGTGGACGCCAATATCGAGCGGCTGGTCGCGCGACTGTTTGCCATCGATACGCCGCTTCCCGGCGGCAAAGCCGAGATCCGGACGGCGATGGACGCAATCACGCCGGTGGAAGGGGCCGGGGATTTTGCCCAGGGCTGCATGGATATGGGCGCGACTATCTGCACCTCGAAAAATCCGAAATGCGAGATCTGTCCGGTGCAGGGGCAGTGCGCGGCTTTTGCGGCTGGCAATATGGAATCCTTTCCCGTCAAGCCGCCGAAGAAGCACAAACCGGTCCGCCGGGCGCGCTTTTTCTGGATCGAGCAGCAGGGCCGGATATTGCTGGCGACCAGGCCGCCGAACGGCATGCTTGGCGGCATGCGCGCGCTACCGGACGATGGCTGGGCGGCGGGCAATGACGGTGACGCGACGCCGCCGATTGCCGGACGGTGGCGAGTGCATGACAATGTCATCCAGCACGGCTTCACCCATTTTTCGCTTGAGGTTGATTTGGCAGTATATCAGGATGAAAAAATTGCTACTGATGGGGACCGTGAAATCTGGTGGCCGCTTGACAATATAGCGGAGGCGGGATTGCCAACCTTATATGCAAAGGCCGTGAAATGGAAATTGAGGGAAGAATCATGATTGCTGAAAAACCTGCAACGGCGACGCCGTTTTCTTCTTTTTCGCGGCGTTCCGTGCTTGGCGGAATTGGCCTCGGCGCGGCCCTGGCCGGCATGCCCGGTATCGCCCTTGCCAGGGCACCCGGCGTTGCCTTTCCCGGACTGACCAAGATCATCAACGAATATGTCGCCGACAAGAAGGTGGCCGGCATGCTGGCGATGATCGGTTTCGGCCAGGCCGAGCCCGAAATGATCGCCGCCGGCAACGTCGCGCTTGGCGGCACGAAGCCGGTGGACGGCAACACGCTGTGGCGGATGTACTCGCAGACCAAACCGATCACCGGCATGGCAACGATGATGCTGATCGAGGACGGACTGCTCTCGCTCGACCAGCCGCTGTCCGACATTTTTCCCGAATTTGCCGACATGCAAGTTCTGGTCGATCCGGAAGGCGCGCTCGACAATGTCGAGCCTGCGAAGGCACCGATCACCATTCGCCAGCTGCAGACCCATACCGCCGGACTCGGCTACACGATCATCTCCAAGGGACCGATCCAGAAGGCCTATCTGGCCGCAGGACTGACCCCGGGTCGAGTCAGCCGCAACCCGATACCCGGCGTCGACACCGGTGCACCGACGCCGGATATCATGACCTTCATGAAACGTCTGTCGGAGCTGCCGCTGGTCTATCAGCCCGGCACGCAGTGGAGCTATTCGCTGAGCCACGATGTGCTGAGCGCGGTGATCGAGAAGGTTTCGGGCAAGCCGCTCGACCAGTTTCTGCAGGAACGGATGTTCGGGCCGCTCGGCATGAACAGCATCTTCTACCAGGTGCCGGCGGACCGGGCCGACGATCTGGCCACCAATTATGCCCCCTTTGCCGGGTCGCTGATCCCGATCGATTCCGGCCCTACCAGCATTTTCCTCGACAAGCCGCCTTTTGCCTTCGGCAGTACCGGACTGGTCGGAACCGCAGGCGACTATGACAAGTTCCTGCAGATGCTGCTCGGCTTTGGCGCGGTTGGCGATGTGCGGGTGATGAAGCCGGAGACGGTCAAGCTCGGGATATCGAACCTGCTGCCGAAAACCGCCAGCACCAAGGGCACCTGGGTGGCCAATCACGGATTTGGTGCCGGAGGCCGTTCGGGTCTGGGAACGGATGTAAGCCCCGCCGGAACCTTCGGCTGGGGCGGTGCCGCCGGGACCTCGGCCTTCGTCGACACCGTCCGCGGATTCCGGGCAGGCGGCTACACCCAATATATTCCGTCGAACAGCTATCCCTTCCAGTCGGACTTCCCGAAATATGTCTATGCAGACCTGATCGGTAACGCCCAGACCGGCGCGGGCAATACCAGCCCCTGATCCGGGATCGCGGTGCCTTCCCGTCCGGGAGGGAGAAGAAATAGAAAAATACCGGAGAGAAGATCCTGAAAGACAGACAAAATATTGTGCCAACCTTCGCTGGCGGGACGCTGGACCGCGCCGATCAGGTAAGGGTCAATCCGGATAAGCTGCGCGCCGCGATGATGAACCCGCGCGCGAAACTGCTCAAGCTCGACGGGCTGAACCCGGTTTTCGATGATTATGGCGATCTCGCCTGGGGAGCGGCCTATGAGGCGGCCCCGGAAAATGACCTTCTGCTGCTCGGCATCGAGGGCGACATATCCTATTTTGCCGAGCTGAACGGGGCAGGGGATTCGGTCCCTGTCGCCAATCCGGCCCTGTGGCAGTCGCTGGGTTCGCTGCCATCCGATCAGGCGGCGATCTATGCGACCGCGCGCAGCCTGGTCGACTGGCACGCGCGCCACAAATTTTGCGCGCAATG
>CAWUKF010000164.1:0-5901 GCA_963922745.1 uncultured Sphingomonadales bacterium | reverse complement strand
CGAAACCGTCAAGGCGCGCCCGGCGGTAAAGAGCCGGACCCGCAAGGCGAAAACCGCCTTCACGCTTCGTCTGGACCCGGAAAGACATTTGAAATTGCGTCTGGCAACGGCGGTAAGAAACGTTTCGGCGCAACAATTGGTAACCAAAGCTGTGGACGAATATTTGAAGTCTATCCCCGAACTGGATGACCTGGCCGACCGCGTTCCGTCGCGCGGCGCAGCCTGAAACAGGGTGTGAAGAGAATTTTGGACGGACAAGACTGACTTTTATTGCGAGGGCATAAGAATGAAACGCGATGTGATTTTAAAAATGGCTGCTTCCTCCCTGGTGTTCGCCACCGTGTTGACCGGTTGCGGTCCCTTTGGGGGCGGTTCCGTTGCATCCGTGTCGAGCAAACCGGCTAGCGCGAAAGATGCTTCGAAATATGCCAAAAAGGCTGAAAAGGCGTTGGCGAAAGGTGATACCGAAGCGGCAATCGCCTTCGCCGAGCGCTCGGTTGCCGGCGTTGGCAGCGATCCCGAAACCCGTGCGCTGCTGGGTCAGGCCTATCTGTCCGCCGGTCGCATGGCATCGGCGGAGCGCAGCTTCCAGGATGCAATGGACCTCGGCAAGACCGATGCACGGACCATCCTGAGCCTCAGTCTGGCGCAGCTGGCCCAGGGCAAGGCAGATCAGGCAAGAGCACTCGTTGTGGCCAACCGCCAGTATATTCCGGCAGCTGACTATGGTCTGGCTCTGGCGCTGACCGGCGACAGCAAGACAGCAATCGAGGTGCTTGAACAGGCAATCCGCGAATCCAATGTCACCGGCCGCACGCGCCAGAACCTCGGTTTGGCTTATGCTCTGGACGGTCGCTGGAAAGAAGCCAAGCTGATGGCGACCCAGGATGTCGCTCCGGCCGCAATAAATGACCGAGTCATGGAATGGGCACAGATGGCCCGTCCCGGTGCCTACGAGACACGCGTTGCGACGCTCCTCAAGGTGAGCCCGGTGGCAAATGATCCGGGCCAGCCAGTGCGATTGGCGCTTCAGTCAAGCTACGCGCCAGCGAATGTCGCGGCATCAGCCGAAAATGACTATGGTCAGGAAGTCGCAAGTTTCGACCGCAACAGCCCGCTGCCAGCAGTCGGACCCGCGCCAAAAGACGCAGATGATGAAGAACTGCTCGCGGCTGAAAATAACGTCAAGGTCGCGGCCGTAACCGTGCCGGCCAGCAATGCATCGGGCAAAACGGCGACGCCGGTACCAATGATCAGGGCCAGCTACAATCCGCAGGCAACCGCGGCATCCGACAGATTTGTCGTCGAGGGCGAGAAGTCGGCACCGGTCAGGACGGCCGCGGTTCAGACCAGCGCTTCGCCCAAGCCCGTGCTTCAGAAAATCGCCTATCAGCCAGCCGCGAAAGCAGCCGGTTCGTCCGGTGGGACGCATCTGGTCCAGCTTGGTGCCTTTTCCTCGCCCGATGGAGCCAAACGCGCATGGGGAATTCTGTCAGCCAGGAACAGCGATCTCAGCGCCTTTGAATATGCCAGCTCCCGAATCACGGTGAAGGGCCGGACTCTCTATCGCCTGGCAGCAGTCGGCTTTGGCAATCAGCAGACCGCCGAAGCCATGTGCGCCGGCATCAAGGCCAAGGGCGGCAATTGCATCGTGCGGCATGCCACCAGCGTCAAGAAGGTCGCACCCGCACGGATGGCCAGCCAGTCGGTGAAGAAACTGGCGTCTCGCTAATTCACTGAACAGAAAAAGAAGGCGGCAGGCTAATAGGCTCTGCCGCCTTTATATATTGCGGTGACCCGGCCTTGAACGGGGAGCCCGTCAAACGGTGTGTTGCCGGCGGCAGCGGCCATCTTGCGGGTGTCGACCTGCCACGGACTGTCCTCGTCGATCAGGATGAAATCGGCCTCATATCCCGCTTGCAGCAGACCCGCCTCCACGCCCAGGATTTTCGCCGGATTGGTGGATAGCAATTCGAACAGGCGACCGATCGAAACGGTACCATCGCGAACCAGCGTCAGCGCCAGCGCCAGCAATGTCTCGGCCCCCGCCATGCCGGGCGCGGCTTCGGCATAAGGCAGCCGTTTGTCTTCGGGTCCTCGCGGATCATGGCCGGAAGAGATTACTTCAATCGTCCCGTCCTTCACTGCCTCGAGGCAGGCGCGGCGGTCCTCCTCGCTGCGCAGCGGCGGCGACAGTCTGGCGAAAGTCCGGAAATCGCCGATGGCGATATCGGAAAGAAGCAGGTGGGCAGGGGTGATCCCGCAGGTCACCGGCAAACCTTCGCTTTTCGCCCCGCGAATCAGGTTCAGACCATCGATGGTGGTCACCTGACGAAAATGCACATGGGCACCGGTTTCCCGGACCAGCGCGATGTCACGCGCGATCGAAATTGCTTCCGCCGCCGCGCTGGCACTGGCCAGGCCGAGCCGGGTGGCTGTCTCGCTGTGGGTGGCGACCGCCCCTTGCGTCAGGCCGGCATCTTCGCTGTGCACGATCAGCGCCAGATCGAGCGATTTGCAATATTGCAGCAGCCTCAGCATGGTGCCGCTGTCTGCGATCCATTGCCGACCGGTCGCGACCGCCTTCGCGCCCGACTGTTTCATCAGGCCGATTTCGGCCATATGCTTGCCTTCGAGACCAAGGGTCGCCGCCGCGATCGGATGGGACCAGAGGTCCGGCTTGCCCTCTGCGGCCCTTTGCTTGATCATCGCGGGCAAATCGAGCACCGGAAACTGGTCGGGCATCAGGGCTGCACGCGTGATCCCGCCGAAGCGGAAGGCCGGCTTGTCGATGGCAAATACACCCAGATCGACGATACCCGGTGCCAACAGCCTGCCCCGGCAATCGATGGTTTCGCTACCATGCTCGTCGGCTATCGAAGCGATGCGGTCGCCCTCAACGGCCAGGCTGCCGGCCTCCGGCTGCTCTTTCCCCGGCAACAGCATTCTGGCGTTGGTGAAAATCCGTTTCATGACCAGCCCTCCACGCCGCGCGATTTTCGGGTCAGGACATCCAGACAGGCCATGCGCACCGCGACCCCCATCTCGACCTGTTCGGTGATTGCGGAGCGATCCGGATCGTCGGCGACATCGCTGTCAATCTCGACACCCCTGTTCATAGGCCCGGGATGCATGACCAGCGCGTCATCCTTGGCACGGCCCAGGCGTTCGCGGGTCAGACCGTAGAGATGGTGATATTCGCGCGGGCTGGGGATGAAATTGCCGTTCATCCGCTCGTTCTGGAGGCGAAGCATCATCACAACATCGCTGCCTTCAAGCGCCTCGTCAAAATTGGTGAAGACCTCGACGTTGAACCGGTCGAGGGCAGCCGGCAGCAGCGAAGGGGGACCGCAGACCTTCACTTTTGCGCCAAGCGTGGTCAGGCAATAGATATTCGACCGCGCCACCCGGCTGTGCATCACATCGCCGCAGATCGTGATCGTGAGCCCACTGATATCGCCCTTGCGACGCTGAATGGTCAGCGCGTCGAGCAGCGCCTGGGTCGGATGTTCGTGGCTGCCGTCGCCGGCGTTGAGCACCGGACAGTCGACCTTGTCCGCAATCAGCTGCACCGCCCCCGAACTCCCGTGCCGGATCACTATCGCGTCAGCCTTCATCGCGTTCAGCGTCACCGCCGTGTCGATCAGCGTCTCGCCCTTCTTGATGCTCGATTGCGCGGCGTGCATATTGACGACATCCGCGCCCATGCGCTTGCCGGCAATCTCGAAGGAGAGCAGCGTCCGGGTGCTATTCTCGAAAAAGGCATTGATCACCGTCAGGCCATCCAGCTTGTCCGCATGTTTGCTGGATTTTTTGTTGAGATCGACCCACTGCTTGGCCTCCTCCAGCAGGAACAATATCTCCCAGGGCTGCAGCCCGGCAATGCCCAATAGATGACGATGAGGGAAAGCATCCGATCCGGTGGGAAACTGATGCGGTGAACCTGTTTGCTGCGATGTCATTAAAGCGGGTGCTATAGAGCCATCATGGCAATGCGGCAAGCCTGTCGATGGCCCCCTGCAAAATATAGGCGGCCGCCATCTTGTCGACCACCTTGGCCCGTTTTTTCCGGCTGACATCGGACGCAATCAGGTCGCGGGTGACGGCCTGGGTGGACCACCGCTCGTCCCACAGCAATATCGGCAGGCCAAGCGGCTTCAGATTTTGCGCGAAGGAACGGGCGGCCTGGGTCTGCTGGCTCTGGCTGCCGTCGAGATTGAGCGGCAGGCCAGCGACGATCCCGACGATATGCTGCTCGGCAATCACCGCCTTGATCCGCTCCAGATCCTTGGAGAATTTGCGCCGTTCAATGGTTTCGGCAGCCGTGGCGAAGGTCCAGTGCGAATCGCACAGGGCCATCCCCACGGTCTTGGTGCCGATATCGAGCCCGAGCAACCGACCGCCATCGGGCAAGGCCTGGCTGAAGGCCTGCACATCATCGCTGATCAGCGTGCCAGAAATGCCGCCATCCTCCGCTTCACATCCTCCCGGATGTTGCTCCAGAACAGGCTGTAGTCATAGACGTGGTAATTGTTGCCGGGCAGGGCATAGGGCCCCATGTCCGGTGGATCGCCGATCAGCAGGAATCCGCGGTCGTCGCATCGCGCGGGCACTCCGCCAACGACAAGCGTCGCGTCGCTCAGATCACCATTCGGCTTGAGCGTCCCGAGATTGTCCGACGCCGGTGCCGTCGAATCAATATCCCCGTTGATCGGGTTTGAGCACAGCAATTTGCTGTCTTTGCGGGGCTGACCGTTAAAGCCGAGGGTCTTGTCATAGACTTCGACGATCCGGCTGTAATCGGCAGGTTCGGCATAGCTTTCCCAGCTCAATATGCAGCGGGCCTGATCCGGTTCCCGGCAAATGTCGAGACCCATTTCGGGAACGTCGGTGTCGACCGAAACCGGCCATCCCACCACATAGGCGGCGACAATCCGGTTGGCGAGCGGGGTGCCGGCAACGCGGTCTTTCAGCAGGTTGGTCAGATGCAGGCTGCCCTGACTGTGCCCGGCGAGGATGATCGGCTGGTCGCCCGGAATTTTGGAAACGAAATAGTCAAAGGCAGCCAGGACATCCTGATAGGCGGCATCCAGCGCTTGCTGGCCCTCTGGCTTGTCGGTGAGAAACGCGCCCAGCGTCGCCTGGCGATAGCGCGGCGCCCAGACCTCGCCGACGGCATTGAACGCACTCGCCTGACCCCTCAGGAATATCCGCGCGCGCGCCTGTGATTCCTTGTCGTCCAGCGGCGCATTCCACTGGTCCTTCTTCAGAAAGGACGTCGGATGGATGAAGAAAACCGCGGCTTTCTTTTCCCCGGGCAGGCCGTCCTCGCTTTCGGCCAGATCCTTCGGCAGCCACAGGGCAGGGTTGCGCCGGACCAGTTCGGGCCGGGCCAGCCACATGCCGGTATCGGCATAGACATTGGTTTCCAGCACCTCCTGGGCGGTGAACTCGGTGTCGGGCACAAAGGCCACTTCCATCAGTTCGTCGCCATAGAGTCGATAGACAGCCGCGCCTGCGATCACCAGGATCACCATCGCGGCGACAAAATAGAGAAACTTGCGGGCCAAATGATACTCCAACCGGTCAATTGCCGCTTCAATCCGCTTGAAGCCGCTTCGCGCCAGTGCTAGCGGCGCTCGGTACACAAATAAATTCCGAAATACCCGAAAAAAGATGAACCTGAAAAGAATGAGTCATGTCAATCGATAAGGAAACCGTCAAAAAGATCGCCAGCCTCTCGAGGATCGCGATCACCGAAGCCGAGGCCGATGCCTTCGTGCCCGAACTCAACCAGATATTGGGCTGGGTCGAGCAATTGGGCGAAGTGGATTGCTCCAAGGTCGAGCCGATGACGGCGGTGATCCCGAACAAGTTGCGGCTGCGCGACGATGTCGTCAC
>CAWUKF010000163.1:0-5910 GCA_963922745.1 uncultured Sphingomonadales bacterium | reverse complement strand
GCCCTTACGCACTTCGCCGATCCCGATCCCCTGCAATATGATTCCGCTTCGGCTAGCCGCACAATCGCGTTGAATGATGGCTCGCAAATATTGCTTGCTCCACACAGCCGTTTGACGATTGAAGGCAAGGATCAACAGAAAATCGCGCTGGAAGGTGGGGCATGGTTCGACATTCGTCACGATGTGGATCGACCCATGGAGATCACTGCCGGAGACTTACAGATCAGCGACATCGGTACGAAATTTGACGTTCAGACCAATGATTCCATAGTCCGTGTCGAGGTGGGTGAAGGTGAAGTTCAAGTATCAGCCAAAGGGCTGTCTCGTCCCGTCAAACTGGATCAACTGCATGGCTTGACGTTCAATTCCATAAGCCAGAAGCTTCTGGTGACCGCCCTTGATAAGGAGAATATTGGAGAATGGCGCTCGGGGCGGCTTTCCTACGACGCGATGCCCTTGGCACTGGTCGCAACGGATCTCTCGCGCTATGCTGGTGTACCAGTAAAAGTTGCAGATTCTCTGCAGGCTGAGAAGTTTTCGGGGACTCTGGCAGTTGGTGACAAAGAAGCGGCATTGCGCGATCTTTCGCAACTTATGGGTGTTAAGCTCGGCCGCGATGATCGCGGTTATATCTTGTCCCGGCGCTGACGCACGTGAAGCTGGTGGTCAGAAAATTGATATCGCTGCCACGCAGCTAAGGGCCGCAATCGCGGAACTTTCGCGCGAAGCGCGCGTGTCGATTGGAACATCGGGCAGATTACCACGATTGCGCATCACGCCGCTTCATGGCGAAATGACCGTGGAGGAAGCGCTGGCCAGGCTATTGGCCGGCTCCGGCTATCGGGCGCGTCAAGTGGGCCAGACGGCCTGGCGAATCGAGCTTGTTCCCCGCCCGAATCCGTCGAGTCGGAAAGCATCATCGCCTTCGAAATCTGTCACAGCGCCCGCTCCCGCTCGACAGAATTCGGAGAGCCAATCCGTCATTATCGTGACAGGCACAAAACGCAACAGCAGCTTGGGCGGACTGCCGGTGGCTGCCGCCGTTGTTTCCTTTCCCGAAGACAAACGGGTGACAGTCGGCGATGATACGTCAACCGTCGCGGCTCGCATTGAGGGGCTTGCGAGCACCGGCCTTGGGCCCGGCCGCAATCGCATGGCGATCCGCGGTGTCGCCGACAGTTCGTTCAACGGGGAAAGCCAGACAACCGTTGCCGTGCTCTTCGATGATGCGCGCCTTACCTATTCCGCGCCTGATCCCAACATCCGGTTGGTCGACGTCGATCGGGTCGAGGTGATCAAAGGCCCCCAGGGTTCCCTGTTCGGCAGTGGAACGCTGGGCGGAATCTATCACATCGTCAGCCGCAGGGCAGATCTTGATGCGGTCCACGCGGAGGTGTCCAGCGGTGCGGAAAATGTCGGACATGGCGGGACTGGCTATTCCGGTTCGGCTATCGTCAATATCCCTATCGTAAGCGAACGAGCCGCCTTGCGGCTGGTTGGCTATAGCGCGACCGAACCGGGCTGGGTCGATACCGGGAACCGGAAAAACAACAACCGGACCCAGGTGACCGGGCTGCGTGCGGGTGTGGGCGTTGACGCCGGTGCCAGCTGGAGACTGGATCTGACCGGCTTTGCGCAATGGCAGAATTCTCGCGACAGCCAATATGTTTATGCATCCCGTGCGAGAGAGCGACCGGCCCAGAATGCCGAACCCCATGACAATGACCTGCGCCATGCTGCGATCCGAATTTCGCGACCGGCATCGGGGAATGTCGATATCCTGCTGAGCAGCGGGATGACCTGGCACGAGGTGGGTGATACGTTCGACGCATCCTTAGGTGCCGAAAGCTTCGGTCTGGCCAACGTCAAGTTGCTGACCGACCAGCGCGAATATCGGCTATGGGACAATGAGTTGCGACTCAACGGCGATCTGGGCAGGATAGACTGGCTTTTGGGCCTTTCCTACGTGCGCTCCAGCCAGTTCATTTGGGGCCAGTTGCGCGCGTCGGACGGGGCGACGCTAACCATAGATGATGACCGACGTGTCACCCACGACATTGCCCTGTTCAGCGACGTGATTCTGCCCATCGGAGATCAGTTCAAACTTGAGGCGGGCACACGCTTTTTCCGCAACAGTATCAAGGAAACGCGCGTGTTCCCTGGCACTGATGTTACCCGTCGTCGCCATCACACCGGAATAACGCCGAGCCTCGCGCTCTCCTGGCAACCGCGCGATGGCCAGTTGGCCTTTGTCCGTTATGGCTCGGCAAACCGGCAAGGCGGTTCGGATATCAACGCCGCCGGACAGCTCGAGACACTTAAAAGCGACGAACTGGCGACGCTGGAGGCCGGGTGGCGTCAGGAATTTTCGGATGGAGCTCAGATTGATGTCGGCATCCACCACAGCTGGTGGGAAAATCTGCAGTCAGACCTGTTGCAGCCGGATGGGCTGATCGAAACCGGAACGGCCGGCAATGCGCGAATTTTTGGTGGCGAATTATCCTTTGCAAAGCCATTCGGCAACCGCTGGAAGATCGAAGGCGGGGCGAGTTTCACGATGGCGAAACTGGTCAAAAACGCGCTAGGTAGCGAACTGGTCGATCGCCATTTGCCGATCGTACCGGAATATACGGTCCGGGGCAGCCTCGCTCATGATCTGGACGTCGGCGGAGCCGATGCCCGTTTGCGTTTTTACATAAACTATCTTGGTCCCTCGCGGCTCAGCTTTGATCCACTGCTGGATCGCCCGATGGGGAATTTGGTCGATACCGGAATGGAGGGGAGGGTGAGACTGCACAATTTCACGCTCTCTGTGGCTGCCACCAATTTACTCGGCCGGAGAGGCGACAGTTTTGCCTTCGGCAATGCCTTGCGGTTCTCGACGACCCGGCAATACACACCGCAACAGCCGCCGACCCTCTCTATTTCCCTGCATGCTCAGCTTCGCTGATGGTTGCTGGCTGGCTGTTGCGCGTGGATTGCCTGGCGGCTGTGCTGCCGCTTTTGACTGTTTTGCCGGCGCCATCGTAAAGCGGGCTATCGACGCTTGCCCGCCTGCCTCGCAAGACATCTATTTCGGCCTGACGATGCGCAAGATAATATTCACGCGCCGCGGTGTAGGGATCGTCGGATTCATCACGGATTTTATGCAGCTGGTCATCGAAGTCGGCGCGCTCACCGAGCGAGTTCAATGCGCCCGTCGGGACGTTGTAAGCCACTTTGTTGAAGGGTGACCCCACGGCTGTCGGCAATAGCAAACCATCAAGACCACCACCAATGGCATCGCGGATCGTGGTGGGGCCCAGGATCGGTAGAAACAGGAACGCTCCCGGTTTGACGCCATAATATCCCATTGTATCGGCAAAACCGTTGGAACGGCGTGGAAGGTTGATCGGCTGATTTTTGGCAACATCGAACAAACCGCCAACTCCGATCGTCGAGTTGACGACAAATCGGCCCAATGTCTCGACCGCTTTGCCCGGCTTGAGCTGGAGCAGGAAATTCAGCAAAACCAGAGGTTCGCGCAAATTGTCCAGAAAATTGGCTATGCCATCGCGCACCGGCCTGGGAATATTACCTTCATAAGCCATCGCGACCGGACCAACGATTGCCTTGTCGACAGATTGTGTGACGTCGAAGGTCGCCGCATTGATGGACTCCAAAGGATCTTCAGGCGGTGCACTCGCCTGACCGGTCACCACAATCACCGATGCATCTTCTGCAACAGCTCCGTCCGCTCCGGCCTGTTCGATGTCGATGTGTTCCTCCGATGCCAAGGTTTCCGTACCAGCGAACCATGTTTCGGGTAGCGCTGGCACTGTCGTAGCGGAGATCTCTGTAGGAACCGGGTGATCCGCAAAGGGATCAGAAGCTTCGCCTAAAAAGGGAGCATGTTCGAATTGCGGGATTCCTTGGAACGTCCCGGAACCATCGCTCGCCTGCTGTGCACCGGACGCCAGAACCGCCGCGGGCGCCGCAGCAACTGTTGTTCCCGGTATCGTCGTCAAAAGAATCGCGGCGGTAATGGCGCTCATTTGTTGTTCCTAATTGGCGCATTGGCGACATCTGCATATCGGCTAAGCTGATCGTCCGCGACCAACACGCCTTGTCCGGGCGTCCCAAATTCTGCTCCATCCAGAGCAGCTTCATAAATGTCGACGACCTCGTCGAGAATCCGGTCCCAATGGTATCGGCTGGCCTTGCGGACCGCCGCTTTACCCAATGCCCGGCGACGAGCCGCAGAATTGATGAGCACTTCGATCTCGCGTGCGCAGAGCGCGCTATCCTCGGTATCGCAAAGCCAGCCATCCTGTCCTGAAACAATCAGATTGCGTGAACTGGCACAGTCGGCGGCGACAACCGTGAGACCACTCGCCATCGCTTCCAGATTGACATTGCCAAAGGCCTCGCTCCGACTGGGATTGACCAATATATCGGCAGAGGCAACCGCCCGCGCCAGCTCTTCGGCCTCCAGATGGCCGGTGAAATTCGCATTGGGCAGATCCTGGGCCAAACGGTCGCGCGCTGGCCCGTGACCGACAATCAATGGTCGCGTACGGATGCCTCGGCGGCGGAGCTGCTGGATAATTTCGGCGAACCGACCGGTCCCCTTCTCCAGCACGAGCCGTCCGAAAAACATCAGCACCACGTCTTCATCGGCATAGCCCATTTGCTGTCGCCATATATTGCTGCGCCGTTCGGGATTGAACAAGTCGCGATCTATTCCGCGGCCCCAGACCCTGATGCGGGGATCAGAACAATCCGTCGTCATTTCCCGCTGAATCTGTTGGTTGGGTACGAGCACATAGTCGCATCGCCCATAAAAATGAGCCAGATGCCGATCCATCCAACCGCGCAGCATCCCGAGCCGATAATATTCCAGATAGGTCTCGAACCTGGTGTGGAGACTGGCAACCACCGGCACATGCAGTTCCGCTTTTGTCCATGCCAGCGCCTTCGATCCCAATATATCAGGTGCTGACAGATGGACCAGATGTGGGTCAAAGGAGCGAATATCGTCCTTGATCCGGCGGTGTAGGCCCGTGGCCAACCGATACTCACCGCGCCCGGGCAAGGCGACCGACCGAACCGACACCAGATGTCCAGCCGGTTCAAAGGCGGGATGTTTCGTGGTCGGCGAATAGACGCGCACCCGTGCACCGGCTTTTTCCAGATAAGCAACCAATCGATTCAACGCCTGATTGGCGCCGTCACGGATATAGTTGTAATTGCCTGAGAAGAGTGCAACGCGGCAGCCCTCAAGTCTGCCTTCTACGGCAATCGGGGTATCCGCAAGCTTCATAGGGTTGGTCATTGGCATCGAGAATCATGGTCGTTGAAATGGCGCATCTTTTATATGACGACGCGACCGGCAAGATTCCTCATCCCGTTGCTTCTGATTTTTTTGCAACCATCACGATCTAAAGCGTTTGCGCAGATATTCAGCTTGATCTGAACTTGGCGACTTCACCCAGTGCAGCTTTCGGCTGAAACTGCTGCTTTCTTGATAGACAGGCCCAGCCAGGAAATGACCTGGGGGTCAGGAAATTGGTGATGTTCTATTTCGAGCGGAAACGGGATTCCTTGAGCCCTGAGCAAAATGGATGCCGGCGCGAGCATCGGTACCGCAGGAAAAGCGCTCACCTTTCATCCACCTTGAATCGCAGACCGCACCTAAGTTTCAGGCCAAAAAGCAGGCGTTCGCCAAATTGATAGTCAAATCAGCTCGTTAAAAATGGCGCTAGGCTATGGATTCCCAACATGGAGAAGCCGGATATCGCATGATCAATTATTTATGATGAAGGATCTGGCCGGGCTACACCTGCGCCCAAAAAATATCTTTACTTACATTCGATCAATGGCAGCATCCAGGGTGATACTACGTTTTTGGAACCGACCGCCATTGGGGCG
>CAWUKF010000162.1:0-5917 GCA_963922745.1 uncultured Sphingomonadales bacterium | reverse complement strand
GCTATTTAAAATTACAAACCGTCGACGAAGGCCTTGTAGGCTTTCTCGTCCATCAGGTCGTCGAGCTCTTCCTTGTCCGAGAGCGTGAGACGGAAAAACCAGCCGTCTTCTTCGGCTGATGTGTTGACCAAACCAGGTTCGTCTTCGAGCGCTTCATTCACTTCGATCACTTCTCCGGACACCGCCGCATATACGTCGGAGGCGGCTTTGACCGATTCGACCACGGCGGCATCGTCACCCTGTTCCAGTTCGCTGCCGACTTCCGGCACTTCGACAAACACGATGTCGCCCAGCTGTTCCTGCGCATAGTCGGTAATACCGACGGTCGCCGTGTCGCCCTCGACCTCGACCCATTCATGTTCATCGGTAAAATATCGGCTCATGGTCGTTTCCTCTTCCTGTCAATCTATGGCTTTGATTTGCGGTGATAGTGATGCGGCACAAAGGGCATGTCGGCAACGGTGCAGGCAATTTTTTTGCCGCGCTGCTCAACGGTGATGGCGGTGCCGGTCTGTGACAGCGCCATCGGCACATAGGCCATGGCAATCGGGCGCTGGAGCGTCGGCGAGAAGCCGCCGCTGGTCACGGTGCCGATGGTCGAGCCTGAAGCATCCACCACGGCCGCGCCCTCACGAATCGGCTGGCGGCCGTCGACGAACAGGCCAACGCGCTGTTTGGCGGCTTTGTCCGGATATTGCGCGAGCACCCGCTCGGCACCGGCAAAATTGCCTTCCTCGCGCCGCGCCTTTGACAGCGCAAAACTGAGATTCGCTTCGACCGGCAGAATATCCGGGTTCATGTCGTGGCCGTAAAGCGGCAACCCGGCTTCCAGCCGCAGGCTGTCGCGAGCGCCGAGGCCGATGGGCCGCACTTCTTCAAGGTCCGTGAGCGCGATTGCCAAGGCCCCCACATGCTCGGCGGGAACGCTAATTTCAAAACCGTCTTCGCCGGTATAGCCCGAGCGACTGATGCCGAGCGGGATATCATTCCAAAGAAACGGACCTGCTTCCATGAAATAGAGATCCGTCGGCACCGGCCATCCCGGCTGCAGCGGCTGAATGTTGAGCCGGGCCAGAGCGGCAGAGGCCTTGGGTCCCTGCAACGCCAGCAGCGCTGCATCCTCGAGATGGTTGAGTGTCAGGCTGTCGGGCAGCTGACCGCGCATATAGGCGATATCATCATGTTTGGTCGCGCCATTGACTACCAGATAGAGATGATCGCCGGTGTTGGTGACCATCAGGTCGTCCAGGATTCCGCCATCCTGTGCGAGCAACAAGGTGTAGCGAATCTTGCCCACAGCCAGTGCCGACAGATTGCCGGGAGTGATCCGCTCCAGCGCCTCGGCAGCGCCCTCGCCGATCAGTTGCAGCTGGCCCATGTGGCTGACATCGAACAGGCCCGCTTCGGTGCGGGTCCAGATATGTTCGGCCATCACACCTTCATATTGCACCGGCATTTCATAACCCGCGAAGGGGACCATGCGCGCGCCCAGGCTGCGATGCCAGTCGCCGAGCGGCAATTGTTTCAGATTGTCGGTATTTTCACTCATATTTTTTCCGCATCAAGAAGACAGCCCGCAGCAAAGCCCTGCAAAACTGCCCCCTCTGTCACGGAACCTGAGAGTTTCATTCTCCTTCGCCAAGGCTTCGGCGGAACAGTCCGCCATCGCAAAAGCGACGAAAACTTACCCCTTCGGTGGCCCGCCGTCGCTGATCGCTATGGCGGACTCTTTCCAGAGTGCTTGTGAGACGGTTGCGGTCCGGTGGCCTGAGAGTTTCCGGGGCGGTTGCTCCTTCGGCGGCTTATCAGTCCGGTGGGACAGAAAAACACTCTCCCGCAACGCCTCATGATCCTTGCCCAGAGGCGCAGATCAAAAAGCAGTATCATGAGTGGAACAGGTGGTGGATGCTGTCAATGATTCTGTTGTGCAGTGCGGAAAAATATCGAGCCCGCAGAAACAGCCCAATGGTCCAGCACCCTCGCACCGGCTACCCGGCCACCTTGACGAGGGCAGCCTATCCCCCGGACTGCATGTTGATGAAGGCGGTAAAACTGGGATCTGGCAAAAGAATTTCCACAATATCCCGAATGACTTTCTGGCCATTGTCACCATTGGTAAAGATGACCGCCCCGCTACGGTTCAGGGGATTGAAATAGCCGAGAGTATGCTCGCCGTCGTCTCCGCCGCCATGCATGACGATCAGATTGTCCGGCGTGTCATAGACGGTCCAGCCTGCAGTAAAACCAAGGCTACGGGGGCAGAGCGGCGGTGGTACACGATCCTCCTGACAGACCTGATATTTCAGATTGTCGCGTGGAATCCAGTAGGTTGCCGCGCGTTCCTTGCTGACTGGGTTAGCCATCACCCAGATCATGAACCGGGCATAATCACCGGTGCTGCTCCAGACATCGTCAGCTGCATTCCAATCCGTGCGACGCGGGGCATATTCATGCTTGCCCGCCTTCGTCTGCGACATCGCGATGCGACCGTCCAGCCACGGCTTGTCGGTAAATGTGGTCTCGATCATGCCTGCCGGGGCAAAAACCGTTTCTGCCACCAATTGCTCAAGCGGTCGGCCCATCTTGTTTTCGATATAATGGGCGACATATTGCAGCCCCTCACCCGAATAGCCGAACTGGGTGCCCGGATCATTCTGGAATTTCAGCACGTCACCGGTCAGGTAGCGCCAGTTTGGCAGGCCGGTGCGATGGGTCAGCGCGAGCCGCGGCGTCAGCAGCTTGTGGCGGGGATCATCCTTGAGGTCGGGATCGACCCAGGCATCGGCCATGCTGTCATCCATCGAAAAGGCACCGCTGTTCGAAAGCCGGACCACGGTCTCGGCGACGATCGACTTGGTCATCGAGGCGATATTATAGAGGGTATCGGCGGTCGCGGACTTGCCCGGCTCAGACTCGCCCACAGCCAGGGTCCATGCGATCTTGCCGTCTTCGATATAGGCGATCGAGACGCTGGGTACGTCATTCTGTGCAAGCGATGCCCTGACCTTTTCCGCCACCGCGACGCGCAGTTGGTCAGCGGGTACGGCGGGTGAGCCTGCCTGCAGCTGGTCGGGAGATGCCGCATCCGGTTGCGCTAGAACGACCGACGAAGAAAGCGACAGAATGCAGACTACGCCGGTGAGTAACTTGTTGTTCAAAGCTTAATTTCCTTACTGTATTATTTATACAATACACCAATGCAGGGGGGGGGTTGCAAGCCGTTTGGACAATGATCGGACAGGGCGTTGGGTTTTTCTATGGGCGCTCAGACCATCGCCCATATCGCATCATTCTCGTGCATATATGTTCCAGGCGCACGCTCCTCCATGAGCGCCACAATCGCCGCCGCAACATCGCTCGCCAGAATGGAGCGATAGCGACGGAATTTTCCTTGTAGCAGCAAATCGAGCAGCGGACTGGCCGCGATGGCGAGACTTTCCCCGAGACGGCTGTCATTGGTCCACTCTCCGCGCAGCAGGCCGGGACGGATGATATCGAGCCGATCAAATCTCTGCGCACGCAGCAGGTCCTCGGCCTCGCCCTTGGTCTTGAGATAGAAGCTGGAGGCGCTGCTGTCGGCCATGGCCGAGGAGACAGCGATGAACTGCTGCGCGCCTGCAGCCCGTGCTGCCTTCGCTACGGCACCGACCAGATCGCGATCGACGGCGGCGAATTCCGCCTTTGAGCCGGCCTTTTTCATCGTCGAGCCGAGGCAGGAAATCGCGATATCGGGCTTGATCCCGGCGATGATCTCCGGCCAGTTTTCCTGCAACTGGACATGGATTTTCGCCTTGCCGACATCCTCCCGGTAGGGACGCCGGAGCAGCAGATGCATCTGGCGATCCCTCCCCTGCCCGACCAGCGTGCGAGTCAGCAGACCGCCGATCAAGCCGGTAGCGCCGACGATCAGAATTTTATCGGCCATTGTCAGGGTCTCCCTCTTTAGAAACCGTCATAGCAGCGAAGGCTGCTATCAAAACCAATTTCTGGGGGACTTGTTCGATTGGTTTGGGCTCCAGCCTTCGCTGGAACAACGATATCACCGCTGACTGTCCAGTTCGCCAAATATCTCATGGTGCCGGTTGCGGGCATAGCGATCGGTCATGCCGGCGAGAAAATCGGCGATATGGCGGATGCGGGCCGGTTCTTCGTCCGGCAGGGCGGCAGCCCAGTCGTCCGGCATCAGATCGGGCTGCTGGCGATAGGCCTTGACCAGATCGCCAACCATCATCTTGCCCTCTTCCGCTGCGGCCATCTGCTGGGGGTGATGATAGAGATTGTCGTACATGAAGCGTTTCAGTACCCGCTCCCGTTCCGCCATCCCGTCGGAAAAACCACCGATCATCTGGCCTGCATCCCTGACATCCTGTGCGTTTTGCACGCCCAGCCGGTCGATCCGCCCGCGCGTGGTATCCAGCACGTCATTGACCATCAGTCCGATCTGGTCGCGGATCAGTTCGGGCAGCAACCGGTCGACTGGTACATCCGAAAAGCGGTTGCGAATTATCCCCCAGCGCTCGGCAATGAAGGGCAGCTCAAGAAGCTGGTCCAGCGTCAGCAGCCCCGCGCGGATACCGTCGTCGATATCGTGATTGTCATAAGCGATGTCATCGGCAATCGCCGCGACCTGCGCTTCTAGCGACGGCCAGCTGTGCAAGTCGAGGTCCATCGCGGCATTGGCTTCGGCCAGGGCCCATGTTGGCGCACTGACGGGTCCATTGTGCTTGGCAAGCCCCTCGAGCATCTCCCAGGTAAGGTTTAGGCCCTGCCACCGGGGATAGGGCGTTTCCAGACGAGTCAGCGTGCGGATCGTCTGGGCATTGTGGTCGAAGCCGCCATGATCGGCAAGCGCCTCTTCCAGCGCATCCTCCCCGGCATGGCCAAAGGGCGGATGGCCGATATCATGCGCAAGACACAGCGCTTCGGTCAGGTCTTCGTTCAGGCCGAGCGCGCGGGCGAGGGTCCGACCGATCTGCGCGACCTCGAGACTATGAGTCAGCCGAACCCGGTAGTGGTCGCCGTCGGGGGCGACAAATACCTGCGTCTTGTGGCGCAGCCGGCGGAAGGAGATCGAATGAATGATCCGGTCGCGGTCGCGCTGGAAATCGTCGCGAGGCCCGCGCGTGACATCACGCTTTTCATCGTGCAGCCGGCCCCGGCTCTGTGCCGGATCGCTGGCATAGCTCTGCAACAGGGTCATTTGGTCAGCTCGTTGACCTCGACACCGTCGGCACTGGCCCAGGCAAAGCCGTCGCCCCCGCCCTTGCGCAATTCCGCTTCAAAGGCCTTGGCAGCCTTGAAATCATCGAACGGGCCCACGACCATCCGCCGGGTCGCCCCCCATGGCGAGGTCCATGCCTTCTGGCTCTTAAACAACTCGGGCTGTTTCTTGGTCATCCGGCGATAGTCGAATTTCAGCGCGTTGAGATTGGCCCCGGTGGCGATCTGAACCCAGTAACGTTTCGGGTGCTCCGGTTCTTTCGGCTTTGCCGGCGTTTTTTCGACAGGCTTGGCGACGATTTTCGGCTGCGGCTTGGCCGGCTCTATTTCCTCAAGGTTGACCGGGACCACTTCGCTTCGCGTTTCCTGTTCCGGAATATCGATGCCCCTGATTATATCGGCAAGCGGCCTGCTACCGCGGTCGGCCGTCACCATGGGGGCGGATGCAGAGCGCGATGGCGCCAGATCGAAATTGACCAGATTGATTGGCTGACCGGTATTCAAACCTGTATCTGGCTGACTGTCCGCCTTCGGCGTCGCTGCGGGCGGGATAACAACCTCGGGTGCCGGCTGTTTCTGAATCACCGGCTGGCGACCGGCAATTGCGACCTTGCGCGCCACGGTTTGCGACACCAGCACGGGCGGCTCGCTCTTCACAAGCGCGGTCTCGAAACCGGGAGCTGCGCTCTTGGCGGCC
>CAWUKF010000161.1:0-5925 GCA_963922745.1 uncultured Sphingomonadales bacterium | reverse complement strand
AGGACGGCTTTCTCTATCTGACCGACCGCAAGAGCTTCATGATCATCTCCGGCGGGGTGAATATCTATCCGCAGGAAATCGAGAATCTGCTGGTCACCCATCCCAAGGTCGCGGACGCGGCGGTCATCGGCGCGCCGGACGAGGATATGGGCGAGAAGGTGGTCGCGGTGGTGCAGCCGATGGACATGGCCGATGCCGGGGAGGCGCTGGCCGAGGAGCTGGAAGCCTATCTGCGCCAGTCACTGTCGGGGATCAAGGTGCCGCGCGCGATCGATTTCCGCGCCGAACTGCCGCGCCATGCGACCGGCAAGCTCTACAAGCGGCTGCTGCGCGACGAATATTGGAACAAGCAGGAAAGCGCAGCAAGCTGATGGTGACGCAAGCGGACCCTGTTCTGACCGGCGCGGACGCGCAGGCGATCATCGATCCGGCCAATTATGTCGACTGGGACCAATTGCTCGACCGGTTCGACCGGCTGCGCAGCGAAACGCCGGTGGTGCGGGTGGTCAATGACGAGGTCCACGATCCCTTCTGGCTGGTCACCAGCTATGATGACGTGATGCGGATCAGCAAGGACAACAAGCTGTTCCTGAACAGCCCGCGCAGTGTCACGTTCAGCGACAAGAACAGCGGTGCTTTTGTGAAGTCGATTACCGGTGGCGATCCCAATCTGGTCCGCTCGCTGGTCGCGCTGGATGCCCCGACCCACCCGCAATATCGGCGGCTGACCCAGGACTGGTTCATGCCGAAGAATATCCGCCAGATGGAAGACGAGATCAGGGCGCTTGCCAAGGTGACGGTCGACCGGCTGGTTGATGCCGGCGGCGAAGCGGACTTCGTGCCGCTGGTTTCCGCGCCCTATCCGCTGCATGTGGTGATGCAGATCCTGGGCGTGCCGGAAGCGGACGAACAGCGGATGCTGTTCCTCACCCAGCAGATGTTCGGCGGCCAGGACGAGGATCTCAACAAGTCCGGCATGGCCAATATGACACCCGAGCAGATCATGCAGCTGGTGGTCGGCGCGGTCGCCGATTTCGAAGCCTATTTTGCCAAGCTGACGCAGGAAAAGCGCGCCAACCCGACCGATGATGTGGCGAGCGTGATCGCCAATGCCAAGGTCGACGGCGCGCATCTTAGCGACCGGGACATGGCCGGCTATTATATCATCCTGGCGGCGGCCGGGCATGATACGACTTCTGCGTCGACCGCCGGCGCGATGATGGCGCTGGCCCGCGATCCCGAACAATTTGCCCGGCTGAAGGCCGATCGCGATCTGCTTCCTGGCATTGTCGAGGAAGCGATCCGCTGGACAACGCCGGTGCAGCATTTCATGCGCACGGCCGCCGAAGATACCGAGTTGGGCGGACAGAAGATTGCCAAGGATGACTGGCTGATGATCAGCTATATCGCCGCCAATCATGATCCGGCTGTCTTTTCCGACCCGAGAAAATTTGACGCCAGCCGCTCACCAAATCGTCATATCGCTTTTGGTGCCGGCGCGCATCAATGTCTCGGCCTGCACATGGCGCGGATGGAAATGAAAATCCTGTTCAACGAACTGCTCGACCGGATCGAGACGCTGGACCTCGCCGGGCAACCGGTTCGCGCCAAATCGACCTTTGTCGGCGGGCTCAAGACCCTGCCGATCCGCTACACTCTATCAAAATGAATGGCGCAGGCGGCCTTGTAAAACAGTATAAGTCACTCAAATAGAATTGAACGACCCCGAAGGAGAGCAACATGGTTACCCAATATAAGAATCTGATCAACGGCGAGATGGTCAGCACCTCGCAGATGCTGGACGTTGTCAATCCGGCCAACGAGGAAGTCATCGGCCAGGTGCCTGCTTGTGGCCAAGAAGAACTCAACCAGGCCGTGGCCGCCGCTCGCGCAGCCTTCAAGACCTGGTCGAAAAAGCCGATCGACGAACGCCGCAAGGTGGTCCAGGCGATTGCCGGCGTGATCAACGAGAATAATGACGAGCTGTTCCGCCTGCTCACCGCAGAGCAGGGCAAGCCGCACGCCCAGGCGCAGGGCGAGATCGCCGGCGCTGCCTATATGGCGGGGTCGCAGGCGACGCTGGAACTGGAAGACGAAATCAACGAGGATACGGAACAGCGCCTCAGCCGCACCCGCCGCGTACCGGTCGGTGTTGTCGGTGGCATCGTGCCGTGGAATTTCCCGGTGATGATGGCGGTGCAGAAGATCGCACCGGCGCTGCTGTCGGGCTGCACGATCGTGCTCAAGCCGTCACCGTTCACGCCGCTGACCACGCTGCGTCTGGCCGAGCTGATCAAGGATGTCGCGCCTCCCGGCGTCGTCAACATCATCACCGGCGAGGACAGTCTCGGCCCGCTGATCACGGGGCATCCCGATATCGACAAGATCACCTTCACCGGCTCGACCGCGACCGGCAAGAAGATCATGGAAGGCGCATCCAAGGATCTCAAGCGGATCACGCTGGAACTGGGCGGCAATGACGCCTCGATCGTGCTGCCCGACGCCAATGTCGAGAAGGTTGCCGAGCAATTGTTCTGGTCGAGCTTTACCAACGCCGGTCAGATCTGCGTCGCTGCCAAGCGCATCTATATCCACGAGGATATCTACGACGAGCTCAGCGCCGCGATTGCTGCCTATGCCAAGAATGTGAAGGTCGGCGACGGCTCGCAGCAGGGTACCGCGGTCGGCCCGATCCAGAACAAGAAGCAATATGAGCGGGTGCTGGAGCTGATCAAGGATGCCAGGGACAATGGCTACAAGTTCCTGGTTGGCGGCGATGCCCAGGATGACAGCATTCCGGGCTATTATGTACCGATCACGATCCTCGACAATCCGCCGGAAGACGCGCGGATTGTGGCTGAAGAGCAGTTCGGGCCGGTTATGCCGCTGATGAAATTCAGCACCACCGATGAAGCGATCAGCCGCGCCAATGCCAGCGAATATGGTCTGGCCGGCGCGGTATGGACCGCCGATGCCGACGAAGGCGTGCGGGTTGCCGAGCAGCTCGAAACAGGGACGGTCTGGGTCAACGAATTCCTGCACCTGTCGCCGTTCGCGCCCTTTGGCGGGCACAAGCAGTCCGGCTTTGGCGCCGAATATGGCAAGGAAGGCCTGCTCGAATTCACCTATCCGCAGGTGATCACTGTCAAGAAAGACAATGTGCCTGCCTGACCCCGGCATGGCATAGCGTGAACAGGCCGGTTATCACTATTGTGATGGCCGGCTTTTTCGTTTGACGCTAGCGCCGGTGCGGTTTAACCGGTCAGTTAAATTTTAGACTCTCAACCAATCAAAGGAATAAGACTATGGCAGAAGCCTATATTGTTGATGCGGTCCGGACCGCTGGAGGCCGTCGCGGCGGTCGGTTGGCGGGCGTGCATCCGGTAGATCTTGGAGCGGCGACGCTGGACGCGATTGCCGACCGCAATGATTTTGACGCCAGCGCGATCGAGGATGTGATCACCGGCTGCGTCATGCAGGGCGGCGAACAGAGCGGCGACGTTGGTCGCAACGCGGTGCTGGCTTCGAAACTGCCGGACAGCATTCCCTCGGTCTCGATCGACCGGCAGTGCGGCTCTTCGCAGCAGGCGATCCAGTTTGCGGCGCAGGGCGTCATGTCCGGTACCCAGGACATGGTTCTGGCGCACGGCATCGAAAGCATGACCCGGGTGCCGATGGGCTCCACCTTCAAATTGTTCAAGGATGCCGGCCTCGGCACCAACATGTCGGAGCGGCTGAAGGAAGCCTATCCCGGCATCCAGTTCAGCCAGTTCATGGGCGCCGAAATGCTGGTCAAGAAGCACGGCTTTACCCGTCAGGATCTGGACGAATTCGCGCTGGAAAGCCACCAGAAGGCGATCAAGGCGGTCGAATCCGGTGCCTTTGACAATGAAATCGTTCCGGTGGAAATCGAAACGGCCGAAGGCAAGGAACAGCACAAGGTCGACGAGGGCATCCGCTTCGACGCGACGATGGAAAGCATCGGCGCGGTCAAGTTGCTGCAGGAAGGCGGCGCGATTACCGCTGCCAACGCCAGCCAGATTTGCGACGGATCGAGCGCGGTTCTGGTCTGCTCGGAACAGGCACTGAAAGATCATGGCCTGACCCCACGCGCGCGGATCGTTAATCTGACGGTGACCGCCGGTGATCCGGTGATCATGCTGGAAGAACCCCTGTTCGCAACCGACCGCGCCTTGCAGCGCGCCGGTATGGCGATCGGCGATATCGATCTTTATGAAGTGAACGAGGCTTTCGCTCCGGTTCCGCTTGCCTGGCTGAAGCATGTTGGCGCGGATCGCGACAAGATCAACGTCAACGGCGGTGCGATTGCCCTCGGACATCCGCTCGGTGCATCGGGTACCAAGCTGATGGCAACGCTGCTCAACGCGATGGAAGCGCGCGGCTCGAAATATGGCCTGCAGACCATGTGCGAAGGCGGTGGCCAGGCCAATGTGACGATCATCGAACGGCTTGGTTAAAAGCTGACATGTCGGATCTCCGTTTGCCCTGAGCTTGTCGAAGGGCGCTTCTCCGACGAGAGGCGTGGTTCGACAGGCTCACCACTAACGGTCAGGAACTAAAGGAAAGTCATTACTATGGAACTCAGCAACAATATCTCTGCCGTCATCACCGGTGGCGCTTCCGGCCTCGGCGCGGCAACCGCTCGCCGTCTGGCCGCAAAGGGCGTCAAGGTCGCCCTGTTCGACCTCAACGAGGAAAAGGGCGAAGCGCTGGCCAGCGAACTGGGCGGCGTCTTCTGCAAGGTCAATGTCACCGACGATGACAGCGTCGACGCCGGCTTTGAAAAGGCCCGTGCCGCCAATGGTCAGGAACGCATTCTGGTCAATTGCGCCGGCATCGGCAATGCGATCAAGACCGCCAGCCGCTCCAAGGAAGACGGCTCGATCAAGCATTTCCCGATGGACGCGTTCAACTTTGTCATCCAGGTCAATCTGGTCGGCACGTTTCGTTGCATCGCCAAATCCGCTGCCGGCATGCTGACGCTCGATCCGATGGAAGACGGTGATCGCGGCGCGATGGTCAACACTGCATCGGTGGCGGCTGAAGACGGCCAGATCGGCCAGGCGGCCTATTCCGCGTCGAAGGGCGGCGTGGTCGGCATGACCCTGCCGATCGCCCGCGACCTGTCCCGTGAGGGCATTCGAGTCAACACCATCTTGCCCGGTATTTTTGATACGCCGCTGCTCGCCGGTGCGCCGCAGAATGTCCGCGACGCGCTCGGTGCGATGGTGCCGCACCCGCCGCGCCTCGGCCAGCCGGATGAATATGCCGCGCTCGCCCTGTGCATGATTGAAACGCAATATTTCAACGGCGAGGATGTCCGGCTCGACGGCGGCATCCGGATGGCACCGCGCTAGACAACAGAAAATCGGGGGCTGCGACAAACTCGCGGCCCTTTTTCTATCCCCAGGAGACTAGCATGACCGAATATACCCAGATCCTCTATGACGTCGCCGACCAGATCGCGACGATCACGATCAACCGCCCGGAGAAGATGAACGCTTTTACCGGGACGATGATCAAGGAAATGACGGATGCCTTCGATCGTATCGACGCCGATGACGATATCCGGGCGGTGGTGGTGACCGGAGCCGGGGATCGGGCGTTTTGTGCTGGTGCCGATCTCACACCCGAGGATGGCAAAAAGCCGTTCGCCAGCGAGGAGCCGGTCGAGGATTATTCCGATCCCCGGGTCCGCGACGGCGGCGGGTTGCTGGTGCTGCGTATCTATCAATGTCTGAAGCCGGTGATCGGCGCGATCAACGGTGTCGCGGTTGGAGTGGGTGCGACGATGCTGCTGCCGATGGATATGCGGCTGGCCAGCGAGACGGCGCGTTTCGGCTTTGTCTTTGCCCGGCGCGGCATTGCGCCGGATGGCGCGGCGAGCTGGTTTCTGCCCAATCT
>CAWUKF010000160.1:0-5942 GCA_963922745.1 uncultured Sphingomonadales bacterium | reverse complement strand
GCTCATCGCAGTCTTTTCACAAACAGATGCCCGTGGTCATCGCGCTTGGTCTGGAAATTGGGCACCGCTTCGAACATTTCCGACAATCGCGAAAAGCCATAGTTGCGGACATCGAAGCTCGAGCGGTTGCCGGCGATCTTGCCGACCTCGCTGAGGCTGGCATAGCCCTCGGCGTCGCGCTTGCTCGCCTGATAGGCATCGATCAGCAGGTTGAGCAGCTCGTCGTCGACCTTGCCATTGCTATCACCATTGCCGTTGCTGCTGTTCGCGCTGTCTGTCTTGCTCGCCGTCTTGACGTCACTCTTGCTGCCGGCACCGCCGCGATTGCGCTTGTCCGCCTTGATCAGCGCATCGACGTCGATAAACCGGCTGCACGCCTGCTTGAAGCCTTCCGGTGTCTTGGCGCTGCCAAAGCCGTAGACCGGCAGGCCTTCCTGCCGGATACGCATCGCCAGCGGCATGAAGTCGCTGTCGCTCGACATGATGCCAAAGCCGCCGACCTTGCCGCGAAACAGCAGGTCCATGGCGTCAATCGTCATCTTCATATCGGTGGCATTCTTGCCCTTGGTCAGGTCGAATTGCTGCTGCGGCTCGATGCCATATTTGTGCAGGATATCGACCCAGCCCTTCAGCGATTGCTTGCGCCAGTTGCCATAGGCGCGCCGGATATTCACGGTGCCCAGCTCGGCCAGCGCGGTCAGCACCGGGTCGATGCCGTTGTGGCTGGCATTGTCGGAATCGATCAGGAGGGCGATATTGTCATTATTCTGGTTCATCCGTCATTGATGGACTGCGCAGGCAGGGCGTTCAAGCGGAAAAAGCGCGCCTGTGTCGAGCAGGCTGAATGGACAGAGCGATTGGCGCTTTTTCGATTCGGCCGATCTCACGAACATTTGTCGACTGGCGCGCAGTCAAAACGTCTTGGCCTTCATGATGCTTATGGCACCAGCCAGCCGTCATCCCAGCGCTGCCCGACCTTGTCCCATTCAAACAGCGCCCGTCTGTGGCCGCGATGGGCGAGATAGAGCCATTCGATTCTGTCCACCTCAACCTGCAGGATGGCAAAATGGGCGCGGGCAGGGCGGACCTGTTCCGGCGTCGGCTTTACGCCTTCCATCGCGGGATCCAGACCCGATGTTGGTGCGTCAACCGGACTGCCGGGGGCGGGTTCGGCGAGATAGCAGCGCTGGCCATAGAGCGAAGCTTCAGCCCAGGCTGCATCCGCCTCCGGTCCGGTTGATCGCACCTGGGCGGTTCCAGACAGGCGCAACTGCACTTTGGCTTCTGGGTGATAGCCGAGTACCGAGATGCCAGCATGCTCGCCAATCTCGTCGATCTTTGCGCTGCGGACGTCACAGTTGAACCGCAGCTGGCGGCTCTCCCGGTCGACCGATCGCAACACCATGATTCTCTGACTTGGCGCGCCGGCGCTCGTCACCGATGCGACCGCTGGGCTATGCAGCGGCGAATGGCGGTCACGTGCTCCCTCGCTTAGCAATTGCCACGCCTGCTCAAGAGAGAGATTTAAGTCATTGAGAAAGGGTTGATCTTCGATCTCGGTCATTCAACGGCAGAAAAAATGTCGCTGGCCTCGTCCAGCACGTGCAGCCGGCCTTCGGCAATCGCGAACCAGGCCCCGATCAGGCGAATCGAGCCGCTGGCCTCTTTCTCCTGGATACACGGGAAGGTCCGCAGATTGGCCAGACTGGTCCGCACCCCTTCATGTTCCATTGCCAGCTGTGCGGCATTGCTGCTCAGGTCGCCATGATCATCGACAACCTTCGCCCGCGCCCCATCGAGCAGGGTGATCCAGTCGGCGATAAAGCCGCCCTTGCCGTGCGGCATATCCTTCATCTGTTCGGACAGCGCCGCCTGACAGCCACCGCAGCTGCCATGGCCCATGACCACGACCTCTTCCACTTTCAGAAACTGCACGGCAAACTCGAGCGCCGCCGATACCCCGTGCTGGCCGGGTGTCGTTTCGAATGGCGGCACCAGCGCCGCGACGTTGCGGACAATGAAGGTCTCGCCGGGATTGGTGTCGAATATCTGGGTTGGATCGACTCGGCTGTCGCTGCAGGCGATGATCATCACCTTCGGGCTCTGGCCTTCCTTGAGTTCCTCCCACCGTTGCCGCTGTGTCTGCCATTGGGTCGAGCGGAAGCGGCGATAGCCGTCGAGCAAGTCTGTGAAATTTGTCATGCGGCAACTCATATCATCGACTTTGGGGGTGGCAAGAGCGCTTTTCTTACCCTATTTGATAGAAATGAACGAAATCACCAAGATAAGTGCGCCGCAAGGCCAGCCCGAACGCATTCGCAAACCCGACTGGATCCGGGTCAAGGCCCCGATGGGCGCCGAATTCGAGAAAACCCGCAACCTGATGCGCGAGCACAAGCTGAACACGGTTTGCGAGGAAGCGGCCTGCCCGAATATCGGCGAATGCTGGACCAAGAAACATGCCACGGTCATGATCCTCGGAGATGTCTGCACCCGGGCCTGCGCCTTTTGCAATGTGAAGACCGGGATGCCGATGCCGGTTGACCCGCTGGAGCCGCAACATACAGCCGATGCCGCAGCCAAGCTTGGACTGGAACATATTGTCATTACCTCGGTCGACCGCGACGACCTGCCCGACGGTGGTGCCAGCCAGTTCGTCAAGGTGATCGAGGCCTTGCGTCGCACGACGCCAAAAACCACGATCGAGATTTTGACTCCGGATTTCCGCAACAAGACCGAAGCGGCCGTCGAGGCGATCGTTGCAGCCCGCCCCGATGTCTATAATCACAATCTGGAGACAGTCCCGCGGCTCTATCCGACGATTCGGCCCGGTGCGCGCTATTACGCCTCGCTGCGGCTGCTCGAACAGGTCAAGCGCCTTGATCCCTCGATCTTTACCAAGTCCGGCATCATGCTCGGCCTCAGCGAACAGCGTCTGGAAGTGCATCAGGTCATGGACGACATGCGCAGCGCCGATATCGATTTTCTGACCATGGGCCAGTATCTGCAGCCGACCGCCAAGCATGTGAAGGTCAGCGAATTCGTCAAGCCACAGGCTTTTGACGCCTACGCCTCGGTCGCACGGGCCAAGGGCTTTCTGCTCGTTGCTTCCAGTCCGCTCACCCGGTCGAGCTATCACGCGGGTGAAGATTTTGCCAAGATGCGGCAGGCGCGGGAAGAAAAGCTGGCGCGCTCGGGTGCGGCGAATGCCGGTTCATAGGGAAACACGCGATCTCCCGTATAGCGCGGCGCAAATGTTCGCGCTCGTTGCCGACGTCGGTCGTTATCAGGAATTTCTGCCCTGGGTGGTCGGAACGCGCATCCGCTCGGACAGCGAAACCGAAATGCTGGCCGACGTCCTGGTCGGCTTCAAGGGGCTACGGGAACAGTTTTCGTCGCGGGTTATCAAGGTGCGCAATCAGTCGATCGATGTCGACTATCTCGACGGACCGCTGAAACAGCTGCACAACGAATGGCGCTTTCGGCCGCGCGACGGCGGCGGCTGCCACGTCGATTTCTATGTCGAATTCACCTTCAAGAACCGGATGTTCGAGAAACTGGCAGGGCAGATGTTTGCCAAGGCGCTGCACAAGATGACCAGCGCCTTTGTCGATCGTGCCGGCGAAATCTATGGCAGCGACTACGCGCTGTCTTCCGGCAGCAGCAGTTCCAGCGCCACCAGCACCGCCTGAAAGCGGATGTCGGCGCGGCTTTTGTCCGCGCCAAAATTTTTCCGGTCCGCCACGACATCCTCGGCGCTCTTGCCCTTTTCGGCCTTGGCAAAAACTACGGTGCCAACCGGCTTTTTCTCCGAACCGCCGGCCGGTCCGGCCACACCGGTAATCGCCACCGCGACGTCACAACCGGAAGCTGCCAGCGCGCCCTGCGCCATTTCCCACGCCACGGCGATTGAAACCGCGCCAAAGGTCTCCAGCAGATCTCCGCTGACCCCCAGCATCTTCTGTTTGGCACCATTGGAATAGGTGGTAAAACCGCAATCGAAAACGTCGCTGCTCCCCGGCACCTCGGTCAGAGCCGCCGCAACCAGCCCGCCGGTGCAGCTTTCGGCGACGGTGATCTGCCGGCCGGCAGCACGGTTGCGTTCGATGACCTTGGTCGCCAGATCGACCAGTTCGGGAGGAAGCAGGTTTTTCATATCGCGCCGCGACTAGCGCATCATGCCGGTGGTTTGCAAATGGCAATGCCCGGCTTGCCGTCATCCTTGGAGGATGCCTGCACGATGGTAATCGCCAGACTGGCAAGATTGCGCGCGGGCATCGGTTCAAGGTCCGCGTAGATTTTATCGATCAATATGCAGTCCTTGGGCTTGATCCCGTCGCCAATCATCTGGCTGAACATCGCATCGGCAATCGGACGCAACAGCGCATCATCCATTTCCGCGGGCAGAGTGTCTCCCGCCAGCAGCGAGACGGCCTTTCTCGCTTGTGGCCACGCATTCTCCGATGCAGCTCGATATTGTGCCAGCCGCTTGGTGTTCTCAATCATCAGCGGTGCAGTCGCCGGAAGGCTGGCGGAACATTTCGCCCGGCTGGCATCGACCGCCTTGGGCAGCAGATATGTGACCAGGGCCTCCCCCTGCGGAACACTGAGGCATTTCGCCGGAGCCGCAGATTGAGCGATAGCGGGCTGGCCGATAGCGAACAGGGCCAGGGCAAGGGCAAGGTTGGACTTCATCGATGTATCTCCAGAGAAACGGTTGCAATGGCCTTTGCGGCAATGCCTTCCTCGCGACCTGTGAAACCCAGGCCCTCGGTTGTTGTCGCTTTCATGCTTACCTGGTCTATTCCGACCGATAACATATCGGAGATGGCCTGGCGTATTGTTTCGCGATGCGGTTTGATCTTCGGTGCTTCGCAGATCACGGTGATGTCGACATTGTCGATTGTCCCGCCTTTTTCCTTGATAAGCGAAACCGCATGTTCGACAAATCGGACCGATGCCACGCCCCGCCATTGCGGATCGGTCGGCGGAAAATGATCTCCGATATCACCGGCAGCGATGGCACCGAGTAGCGCATCGGTCAATGCATGCAGCACGACGTCGGCATCGCTATGACCCGAAAGCCCCTTGTCATGGTCGATCTTGATCCCGCCCAGCCACAGGTCTTCACCCGTTACGAGGCGATGCACATCATAACCCATGCCCGTCCGTATCTGGCGCATAGACCCGCTTCCTTTCTCGCCGAAATCGGCCGGCATCGTGTATTTCTTGAGCGCTTCGTCGCCTTCCACCATCGCGACGGCATGACCTGCGGCCCGGAATATCTGCGCATCGTCACTCGCGTCCCGATCTGCCGGGAAATCATCATGTGCCGCGACCAGTTTCGAAAAATCAAAGGCTTGCGGAGTCTGGACCCGCCAGAGGCTGTTCCGGTCCACGGTCCCACCAAGCAGGTCGCCGTCGATCCGCACCATCGTGTCAACGCTGGGCAGAACAGGAATCGCTGCGGACTGATCCTGCAGACAGTCGATCAGCCGGTCGATGACGCCCTGCGACACAAAGGGTCGGGCAGCGTCATGCACCAGAATATTCCCGGCGCTGCCAGCCTGCCGGATCGCCGTCAGCCCTCGGTAGACCGACTGCTGGCGGGTCGCGCCGCCGGTCACCAGTTGGTAGCCGGTGAGGGGAGCGAGGGCGGCCTTCATCCGCTCTTCCTCACCCTCCGCGATCACGATCCAGACCCGCTGGATTCGGGGGTGAGACAGAAAACGCTCGACGCTGTGCCGTACCATCGGCTTGCCACCAATTGGCGCATATTGCTTGGGACGTTCCAGCCCGGCCCGCGCGCCGACGCCGGCGGCCACGATCAGTGCGTGGTTGCTCTCCGAAGGATTACCGTCATCTACCATCACCGCGATCTACGCCGAGAATGAAGCTGAAGCAATTCTTGCCTCGAAATTGATTTGACGATAGAGGCTGGT
>CAWUKF010000159.1:0-5960 GCA_963922745.1 uncultured Sphingomonadales bacterium | reverse complement strand
ATCGGCTTTCCGCCGGAAGACATCATCTTCGATCCCAATGTCTTTGCGATTGCCACCGGCATCGACGAACATCGCCGCTACGGCATCGATTTTATCGAGGCGACGCGCGAAATCCGCGAGCGCTGCCCGCATGTCCATATCTCCGGCGGCCTCTCCAACCTGTCGTTCAGCTTTCGTGGCAACGAACCGGTCCGCAAGGCGATGCACAGCGTCTTTCTCTACCATGCGATTCCTGCGGGCATGGACATGGCGATCGTCAACGCCGGCCAGCTCGACATCTACGACGATATTGATCCCGAACTGCGCGAGCTGTGCGAGGATGTGATATTCGACCGCCGCGACGATGCGACCGACCGGCTGATCACGCTGGCGGAGAAATTCCGCGGCACCGACGAGGTCGCGGAAAAGGCGGCCGCGGAATGGCGCGGCTATGACGTGCACAAGCGTCTGGAACACGCGCTGGTCAAGGGTATCGATGCGCATATCATCGAAGATACCGAGGAAATGCGCCTTGCGGTCAAGGAACGCGCCGGCCGTCCGATCGAGGTGATCGAAGGGCCGCTGATGGACGGCATGAATGTCGTCGGCGACCTGTTCGGGTCGGGCAAGATGTTCCTGCCGCAGGTCGTGAAGTCGGCGCGGGTGATGAAGAAGGCGGTTGCCCATCTCTTCCCCTATATCGAGGCGGAAAAGGACGAGAAGGCCAAGGGCAAGGGCAAGATCATCATGGCCACGGTCAAGGGCGATGTGCACGATATCGGCAAGAATATCGTCGGCGTCGTGCTGCAGTGTAACGGATTCGAAGTGGTCGATCTCGGGGTGATGGTGTCCTGGACGGATATCCTGAAGGCCGCCAATGAAAATCAGGCCGATATCATCGGCCTCTCGGGGCTGATCACGCCGTCGCTCGATGAAATGGTCACCGTTGCCGAGGAAATGGAGCGGGCAAAAATGCAGATGCCGCTGCTGATCGGCGGCGCCACCACCTCAAAAACCCACACCGCGCTGCGCATCGAACCTGCCTATAGCGGCCCGACCATCCATGTGCTGGATGCCAGCCGAGCGGTCGGCGTGGCCTCGCAGCTGGTCAGCGCGACCCAGGCGACCGGTTTCATTGCGAAGACCCGCGAAGATTACGAGCAGGTGCGCATCGCTCGCGCCGGCAAGACCGGAAAGAAACTGTCCACTCTGGAAGAAGCGCGCGCCAATGCGGCGGAAATCGACATGGCGTTGAAAGCGCCCGCTCCTGCCAAACCGGGTCTGCATGTATATGAGGACTGGGATCTGGCCGACCTGCGCGACTATATCGACTGGACACCGTTTTTCCGGGCCTGGGAGCTGGCCGGCAATTATCCGGCGATCCTGACCGACAAGATCGTCGGTGAAAGCGCCAGCGACCTGTTTCGCGATGCCCAGGCCATGCTCGATCAGATTATCGAGGAAAAATGGCTGACCGCCAAGGGCGTCGCCGGCCTGTGGCGAGCGCGCCGCAGTGGTGACGATATTCTGGTCTCCCCGGAAAATGAAGAATTTGCCCTGCCGATGTTGCGCCAGCAGGTGGTCAAGCGCGGCGGCAAGCCGAACCATTGTCTCGCCGATTTCCTCGACAGCGAGGATGACTGGATCGGCGGCTTTGCCGTCACGGCCGGCCATGGCATCGACGAGCATGTGCAGCGCTTCGAGATGGACAAGGACGACTATAACAGCATCCTCTTAAAAGCGCTCGCCGACCGGCTGGCGGAGGCCTTTGCCGAACGCATGCACGCGCATGTTCGTCAGGACCTGTGGGGTTATGCGGCGGACGAGAAGCTCAATAACCAGGACCTGATCCGGGAAAAATATCAGGGCATCCGCCCTGCCCCGGGCTATCCGGCCTGCCCCGACCACAGTCTGAAACCGATCCTGTTCGACATGCTCGACGCCACCAAAAACACCGGTATCGAACTGACCAGCGGCTTCGCGATGACGCCGACGGCCGCCGTCTCGGGCTTCTATTTTGCCCATCCCCAGGCCGAATATTTCGGCGTGGCGCGGATCGGCGAGGATCAGGTGGAGGAATATGCGGACCGCCGCGGTGTGTCGATCGATCAGGCGCGGCAGTGGCTACGGCCCAACCTGAACGAATAATCCAGTCAGATTAACCCTTTAACTTCTATCGCTCAGGCTGAATTCATCTGGGACAGCTACAGGTGGGGGATTGTTTGACACAAAGGCAGGCGATAATGAAACTGCCCTATTCTCCCGAGTCAGGATGACCGAAATGACCTTCAAGTCCCCGTTGATCGCTGCAGCCCTCTTGGCATCCGTCGCCAGCACAGCTGCCGGGGCCCAGCCCGGCCCGCCGTTTACGGTCAAGGAGACCGGAGCCACATTTTCCCGCCTTGCAGATGCGGTCAAGGCGGTCGGCGGCAACAATGCGACGATCATCATCGCCCCCGGCACCTATGGCGATTGCGCTGTGCAGACGGCGGGCCGGATCACCTACAAGGCGTCGATCCCCGGTCGCACGATCTTCGACGGCGGCATCTGCGAGGAAAAGGCAACGCTGGTGCTCCGCGGCAAAGCGGCCACGGTTGACGGGATTATCTTCCAGAACCAGCGGGTGCCGGATGGCAATGGCGCCGGCATCCGGATCGAGCGCGGCGATCTCTACATCTATAACGCGATGTTCCGCAACGCCGAGGAAGGCATTTTGAGCGCCGACGACCCCAGCGCAGAAATCGTCATCGACCGGTCGACCTTCCAGCGGCTGGGGCGCTGCGACCGCGGCCTGTCCTGCGCGCACAGCATCTATATCGGTGATTTCGGATCGCTGAAGGTTACCAACAGCCGGTTCGAAAAGGGCAGCGGCGGCCATTATGTCAAAAGCCGGGCACCCCGCGCCACGATTACCAATAACAGCTTCGACGACACCCAGGGGCGCACCACCAACTACATGATCGACCTGCCCGCCGGTGCGACCGGCGTGATCAGCAGCAATGTGTTCGTCCAGGGCCAGAACAAGGAAAACTGGAGCGCCTTCATCGCGATCGCGGCGGAAGACAAGGAGCATAGCTCGAACGGCCTCAACATCCATTCGAACAGCGCGTCGCTAGCCAAGGGCGTAAAGCGCAACACCTGGTTTGTCGCCGACTGGAGCGGGGACCAGATCCGAATCGCCAACAACAGCCTCGGACAGGGCCTCACCCGCTACCAGCGGCGCTAGCCCGGGCGGACTAGTCGCAGCTGCTTGCCGGCCCGCCGTCTAGATCCAGACATCTTCCGTCGGTTTCTTCTGCCGGAATATCAACCCCGATCAGCGCTCCCAGTGTCGGTGCGATGTCCACCGTCATCACCGTCATCGGCTGTTCGAAATGCTGCATGCCCGCGCGCCAGAACAGGATCGGGACGCGGCGGTCATAATCCCATGGGCTACCGTGGGTCGCGACATAGCCGCGCATGGTGGAAGCAATCGGCGTGACCGCTTTCTTGAGCAGCACGATAAAGTCGCCAGAGCGGTCTGGATGGAACGAGGCTTTCACCCGCTGCAACAATGTCCAGGATTCCGGAGACCCGTGCGGTATGGTGACTCCCGCCAGATCATCGCGATCAATCACCGCTTCGACCTGCTCGTGAGCGGCGATTAGCGCCATGGCGCTGTCCTTGACCTGCTGCCGCTGCTTTGCCGAAAGATCCCGATTAACATAATAGTCGCCAATGGGACCGTCTGCATAGAGGACCGGTTTGTCGCCCGAAATGCCCAGTTCTTTTGCCACGGCCTTGCCAATCGTATCTGCATTGAGATTGGGGTCGATCCGCTGCGCCGCGGGCACACCCTGCAAGCTCATCCGTTCGGGCAGGTCCAGTCCGCCATGGTCGGCGGTCAGCATCACCACATAATCGATGCCTTCGCCGTCCAATATGTCAAAAAATTGCCCGAGCGAATGGTCCAGTTCGCTCATCTGGATGCACATTTCGAGGCCTTCGGTACCAAAGGCATGACCGATATAATCGGTCGCCGACAGACTCACCGAAATCACGTCGGTGGCATCGCCCTGCCCCAGCTTCATCTCGTTGATCACCGCGTTGGCAGCCCCCAGGATCGAACGATCGAAGTCCGGCGATGCCCGGTAGATGCTGGCGCCCCCTTCCGGACGCTGGAAGGCATAGTCGCCGACCGACTTGCCCTCGCCATGCATGATTTTTGCATCGTGCGGCGCGCATTGAGCCGGAATCGGATAGGCCGGGCGAGCCTTGTCGATCTGCTCCCCGATCGTCGCGTTCAGCGCCGCCACCGACGGCAGCGTCTTGCGCCCTTCAAGCGTGGTGAAGCCCTTGCCCTTCCACCAGTAGATCTCGTCGACATCATGGCCGCCCATCATCAGCGCGGCACGGTCCTTGCCAGCGACCGCAACATTGCGCGACTCGGGCGAAATTTTCTTCAGCCGCTCGCCCAGCGTGGGCACCAGCAGATGCCAGGCGGAGGCGACATAGTCGCCCTGCATGGGGGCGGTGATATCACCGAAACTGGTGCCGGCGACGCGTTCGTCCTCGGCGCAATAGACGGTCTTGTCCTCGCGCTCGATCGACTGGTCGATCCAGTTGTTGGCGATGATCCCGGCGCGGCCCGAATGGACACCGGTCATGATCGTCGAATGGCCGGGGCAGGTCTCGGTCGCCGCATGCGATTGATAGCCGGACGGGAATACGACACCATCCGCCAGCCGCTTCAGCCCGCCGGTAAAGCTGCTGCGATATTCATCGAACAGGTTGGCAGAAAACTGGTCGACCGAAAGCGCGACCACCAGTTTCGGCGGACTTGGCTCCGGACTGCTGGTATCTTGGGCATTTGCGGTACCGGAAAATATGATACACGCAGCCAGGGCTGTAACGAGAGTAGATTTTTGCACGAATGGTCCTCACTGCTAAACGCCGCTATAGAAAGCTGCCTGCCAATAGCCTAATGCGACTAAACAGGAAATGGTGAGTTTTTATGACAATTGATTTTCGCATTCTGGCGATGATGCTGGCATTCGTGGCCCTGACGTTCGCGCCGGCGGTCGAAGCCCAGAACCGGCTGGGCAACAGCGAACTGAATGTGCCTGCCACGCTGATCGCGGAATCGCAGCAGGTGCAGCCGGGCCAGAGCGTGACCCTGGCCTTTGTCATGGAACCCAAGCCGACCTGGCACGGCTATTGGGAAAATCCCGGCGATGCAGGGATCGGCATGAGCTTCGACTGGACGCTGCCGGCTGGCGTGACCGCCGGCAAGCCGCAATTTCCCGTGCCCGACACGTTGCTGATCTCCGGCATTATGAATTATGTTTACAAGGGCGATTATGCGATCCTGGTCAATCTGAAGTTGGCCGATAGCGTGCGACCGGGTCCGCTGCCGATCACGGTCAAATCCGAATGGCTGTCCTGCACCGACGAAATCTGCGTGCCGGAGCAGGACGAACTGTCGATCACGCTGCAGGTGGTCGCCGACAATACGGCGGCTCCGGACAAGCGGTTCGATGCTTTCCGCGCCGCCCTGGCACGGCCATTGGGCAGCGAAGCCACATTCTCGGTCAGCGATGACCGGTTTCGTCTGTCGGTGCCGCTGCCCGCCAGCGTCGCGATCGAGAAACCCTATTTCTTCATCAAGCAGGATGGCCTGGTCGACTATGGCGCGCCGCAGAAATTCAGCCGTGACGGCGACCGGCTGATCCTCGAAACGGGCGCGCGCGGCGATCAACCGGACCGGATCAGCGGCATTTTGAAGATCGGTGATCACAGCGGCTTTCTATTTGATGCAACCAAGGGCGAAGTCGCGATGACCGGCGTGCCGCTTGCGGAAAACGGTCCGAAGGCGGAAAATGGCATATCGCTGATGTTGCTGGCGCTGGGCGGGGCCCTGCTCGGCGGGCTGCTGCTCAACCTGATGCCCTGCGTCTTCCCGATTCTCAGCCTCAAGGCGATCAGCCTGGCCAAGGCCGGCG
>CAWUKF010000158.1:0-5979 GCA_963922745.1 uncultured Sphingomonadales bacterium | reverse complement strand
GTCCGCTGCGCGCCGTTATGCCAACACGGCCCGCCTTATGGGACAGCGCGCGGACCTGGGCCGCGAGTGATTTGGGCCTGGCAGATCGCCTGCCGCGATCCCGGACCCGCCCCGGTCTGATCGCGAAATCGTCATCGCTCACGGGATTTTCCAGAATTGGCAAGGCGACGGCGCTAAAAATGTTAGAATTTCCCCATTTTTGAGCGATGATGCCAGCCGATTCGGCCAGGGGCTGGCGCATATTTCCGAGTAATTCCAACAGCCTGCACCCCAACCGACGGCGGAGCTTTTATCTTGCCATCTTAATTCTCTCCTCCTCCCGATCCCGCACGAAATCCGCCAAACTGCGCCAATCCACGCCCCTACTCGCCAGAGGCGCAAAAATGCGATCATTGCGGGCGGCTCAACGAAACGGGAACAAAAAGGCCGTTCTGCGGACCGGAACGGGCAGGGGTTGGAGGGACAGGGTTGTTGTCCCGCGCATCCGTTTTCGATGTCGCGCGAACGGCGAACAGAGAAGCTTGTGTCCAGGATTTGCGTCCAGTCTGCGCAAACAATGTGTCGGCGGTGACCGTCGGCTTGTTTCCAGTTTGCAGCAACGGGGCAATTCTGGCGACATAGGCCCGCGTTTCGGTGGGCAGGGGACGACCACGATCGCGCCAGTCCCGATAGCGGCCTGGTCCTGCATTATAGGCTGCCAGAAAGCCGGGGGCGCCGTAGCTGTCATACATTTCGCGAAGATAGCTGGCACCTGCCATGATGTTGTCGCGGGGATCGAACGGGTCGCTTCCCAGCCCGAACCGGGCGCGCTGCCGCGCCCAGGTTCCGGGCATGAGCTGCATGAGGCCCATGGCTCCCGATGAAGAAACAGCGCCGATCCGGCCCGCACTTTCAGCGCGCATCACGGCGTAGATCCACTGTTCGGGAAGGCCGAACCGCGGCGCGGCTTCAGCGACGTGCGAAGCAATGTCGATGACGCGCAGCGGCGGCTGCGCTACAATGTCCTGCCCAAAGGCAGGCTCGTTTCCCGACAGGCCAAATGCAGCAAGTATGACGGCCGCTTGGACGAGCTTGTGCATCTCTCAACTCTTTGCGTCGCGCCGGGACGGGCGCGCCCAGACAAGCACATGATCGTTGTCGTTGCCCCTGAACAGGTTGGCGCGCAGCGGCCGGACGAACATCGGATCGTCAATCTGGACGGTGACATAATCACCGGCTTTCTCACCAACATGCTTCCAGCCTGCACCGATTTCGCGTGCCTCGTTGTCTGGTCCGGCAATCACGCGATAGTCCGGCGCGTTCTCGCTGTCCGATGGCTCCGTTGGAACGATGGTGATGTCCATGTCGAGCGTCAGCATGTGCAGACGTCCCGAAAAGCTGCCATCAGCGGCCACAAATTTTCCTATATGCATGAGTCAGTCTCCTTGGTTGGTGGTTGCAGAATTGAAGCTATGGGTGTCAGCAAACCAGATTGGGCGGCCATTGCCCGCCTCGTCGGTCCAGACCGGTACCGCGCGGCCGATCACATCTGTCATGCGCAGCATGCCGAAATAGCGGCCGTCAAAACTGTCGGGCGCAGCCTGGTTCATCACGAAAAGCTCGCCCGAACGCAGCTTATGACACCCAAACCAGGCAGGCAGCGAGCGACCCAGACGGTCGCGGGCACGCGCGACACCTGCGAACTTGCCGTCGATCGTGACGCCGTGCGCAAAGCGGCAGACGCGCTGGCCGCGAACAGCGGCAATGCGCTTCAAAAGGGGAATGCCGCTCGGGAGATAATGGCGGGCTGCGAGCAATGCTCGCAGTTCCGGCGGTGGATTAATTGCCACACGCTGGCCAACGTGCGGGCTTGCCGCACCGCGAATAAGGTAAAGCCCGGTCGGCACGCTGGCAGTCCTGTTCCAGATCGCAATGCGCGGGACCGGCACGGCGAGGGTTGCAAGCGTGGCGGCTGCAACCACGACCGGGAAGAGGAAACGGCGCGGCGTCATCGCGACAAATCCCTGCGCCGCAGCCATGCTTCATGGCGCGCGGGCGAATAGCCTCGCGGGGCTTCGCGTGCAGCCAGGCGGTTATGGATATGCCGCCAGTGATCAGGCGCAACCTCGCACGGATCAATGCCGGACGCCTCTATGGCATCAATGAGACGGAATACCTGTGCAACCTTTGGCCAACCGTGAACATGAAGAAGGAGCTCGCCGCCCGGATCTGTCTGGGGCACCGGCGTGACCGGTTCGCCTCGACCCACCGCCCGGACAATATCAAGCGCCGATCGAACCGTGCCATATGCATTGGAGGCCCATCGAACCAGGCCGAACAGCTGACCCGCCGCATAGCTTTCGATGCGCTGCCTGCGGTCCAATATCCGACTGGCGACAGGCTTGCCGAACTTCAGCCAGTCTTCGCGTTCGCCCTCGCGCCACACCAGCGTAACATGCGTCAGTTGCGGATCGTCTCCCTGGGCCTCGTCTCGCTGGGTCCCGCCTCCCTGGCCCCCGTCTCCCTGGACAGAATTGGCGGGCGCAGCCTCGCGGCATCCAGATAGTACCAAGCTGTCTTTTGCCCACAATGGCGGCCGCGTTAGCAAGAATCCGCAGGATTCTTGGTTAGCTAAGTTAAGAGGCAACGGGTGCCCGCATTTCTGCGGGATCAGCCATGCTTCGGGTTCCGGATAGTCCGAACTTCGGGTTCCTGATCGTCCGAGCGCAGGGGGTCCTGATAGTCCGTATCCCATCATGCCTTGTCCACAGGGCGATTGCCCACGCGCCGCATCGCTGCATCAAACGGATCGACGGGAATGGAGACGAACCTGAGCCTCTCACGACCATGCGCATGCTCTATTCGCAGCGCATATCCTGGAAGCGCCTGCCGCCTGACGATGGCGCGCAATTCAAAAGCAAAGCGCTTCATCGGCGAAAGCGCGCCTGATTTCAGATGGAGATGCTGGAAGTCGAAGCTCCAGCCACCCTTTTGCTTGCCGCCGTGCTTGCGCACGAGGCGGTAAAGCCAGCGCTCCAGCCCGCCGGTGAGGGCAAAATAGGCAGGATCGATGGTGAGCACGAGCGCCTGATCGATCACGCCTTCGTAGAACCAGTCGGAAATGATCATCTCGATGCCGAGCGCGCGGCCCGAGCTATCGATCCGTTCCTTCCATTCGTTGATCCAGGAGAAGCGGTGCCGCCGCCGTGCGTCATGTTGGCGAATCGAGGTTGCGATTGTTGTCGATTGCAATCGATCCAGCCCGGCTTTGAGCCGCTCATAGCTTGCCTTTCCCGTGCCGCGCTGCGTGAAAGCGAGTATCTCATGCGGCGTGGCGGCGATCAGCCGAGAGGTTGCGCGGCCAGTGTCGCGGGCTTCGACGATCTGGCTTGCTATCCAGATGAGAATATCGGCATCCCAGATCGTCGCCATGCCATATTCGGCGGTCGCCTCCACCAGGATGGTGACATTTCCCATCCGGAAATCGATCGGGCGAACCCGCTTCGATTTGGCCAGGCTGAAAAAGGGCCATGCCATGAGATCCTGCGAGTCCCGGGCAGCGATGTTGCCGCCCGCACCGACGAACAGGTCGAGCTGTGCACTCCTGGCCGAAAATTTAGAGGCTCGCCGCATCGAACGTCTCAGCGGCGGACTGGCCCGGTATAGCCGTCGATCCGTTTCGCCGGATGGACCACGCCCTTGCCGGGATCACTGGTCGAGCGGCGCAGGCCAAGCTCGGCCCAGGCGTCGAGATCGCTGATTCGATAGACAATGCGTCCACCAAGCTTGCGGTAGACCGGCCCGGTTCCATAGCAGCGGTGCTTTTCAAGGGTGCGGGCGGAAAGACCAAGATGGACTGCGGCATCGGGTGTCCGCAAATATCTGGCTGTGACTGGCGTGGGGCGGGCATCCATAAGCTGGCTCCGTTGGTGTTGGGACACAGCGGCGGGCTGCCGCTGAGTGCAGAGACCATTGGCAAAGCCGGGCATGGGAGGGGGAGCGACAATATTGCAGCGGCAAAATTGTCGCCCCCACGAGAGTGGAATTGGCGCCGGATTCAAGCGGTCGTATCTCTTTGTGTAATGATCCTTTGCAGGACCGGCTTGCAATATGTTCTGTATTTGTTCTAAGTTGATGGCATGACACGAATCGACTCGGAGACACTGGCCACCCATCTGGAGGTTGCCCTGACATCGGCACCGCAGCATATGCTGACAGCTCTTCAGCATGCCGACAGCCACCGCCGCCGCCGCAGCGCGGCCTTCAACCTCGCCCGGCATCTGGCGCATCGCCTGGGATGTTTTGAGCTCATTTCAGAACCGTTTGCGATGGGTGCGCAGCAGCAGGAAAGCTTGTTTGAAGAAGCTCCCCGCACGATAAAGTGAAAAACGCAGCCTATGGCTGGCTGCCGGGCAAAGAATATTACCGCCCAGTTCGCACGCTGTTCGACTGCGCAATCTTCAAAATCAATCTCAAAGCGGATTGCTGGCAGTGTCAGCATGTTGCCGTGATCGACGCTCCCGGGCACTGGTGGCGGTGCGAGCGACTTGGCCTTGATGACCGCATCAGGGCTTTTCATGCAAGGCTCTACTGCAGTTCCTGTTTCGACCGCGACAAGATCAAGGTGCGCGAACCCAGGCTCCAACAGACGTGTGAAAAGGTAGCGGGCGTCTTGCTGCCCGGACCTGACGAATATATATGGAAGCAGATAATCAACCGGCAACGGGGGTAGTCTATGTGCAATCTCTACGACCTTGAAACGGCGAACAGGAATGCGATATTCGGCAAAGGCCTCGCCAAGGTGCTGGCTGGTGAAAATCTGCCGCCACGGCAAGTCTATCCGGGAGGTCCCGGCATCGTCATCACTGCGGACAGAACCGCCAACAAGATGACCTGGGGCTTCCCGCTGGTGCTTACCGGCAAGAATGGCCAGAAGCTGAAACCAAAGCCGGTCAATAATGCGCGCGCGGACAAGCTTGGTTCGCCCTTCTGGTCTGCCAGCGTGCGCGAACGGCGCTGCCTGATCCCGCTTGACCGGTTTGCAGAAGCCGAAGGGCCTAAAGGCAAAATGACCCGGACCTGGTATGCAATGCCCGACAGCCAGCAGTTCCACTGCGCGGGCGTCTGGCGCGACAGCGCCGAATGGGGCAGGGTCTATTCTATGGTGATGACCGAGGCGGCAGGCGTGGTTAAGCGTATTCACGACCGAATGCCTGTAATCCTGGAAGCGAGTGACTATGACGACTGGCTTTCAGGCACAACCGAACATGCAAAAACACTTTGCCAGCCATATGCTGCGCCCTTGAACGAAAACCGGACGAGCGATTTATGGGTAAAGCGATAAAAAGCGAATTTTCCAGGGGGAATTTGGGGCCTTTATGAATTCATTCCGGGGTGTGGCTACGCAGCCCGGTCGACGTACGCTGTGCGCCGGTGTAGCTGAGCGGACAATCGCGCGAGCGATCGCGAGCGGGCCGATAGCCTGAATCTCCGCCGCAAAATCGGCTGCTGCTTTCGGTTTACGGAAAAACCCCGCCCGGCAGCACCGGGCGGGGTGAAGTTTTCGGGCGATCAGTCGCCGTTTTGGGCGCGGGCGCGCGACCAGATGAGATTGAAGGTCTTGCCGTCCTCATCGTCAAACAGGTTGGCGTAGATGGGAGCCGTGAAGCTCGGATCGTCCAGCTTGACCGAGAGATAGTCGCGGCCTTCGTTCGAGCGTTTGGCCCAGCCTGCGCCGATTTCCGCGCGCCCGACGAACACCCGGTGGCTTGGAGCATTTTCGTTTGCGCCCTCGGGTTCGCTGACGATGCGGACGTTCTTCTGCTGAACGCTCATCGTGACGATTTCGCCCTTGTAGCCGTCGCTGGTCTTTGTGAATGTACCGATATTTGCCATGATAACTTCCTTTCAATGTTTCGAGCACAGCGCCAATCGCTGCCTCGATGGCTGGTGACCGGCAGCTGCGCGGGACCGGCGCACCCCCCGGGGTCCCCGCTCGGC
>CAWUKF010000157.1:0-6042 GCA_963922745.1 uncultured Sphingomonadales bacterium | reverse complement strand
ACGAAAAAGGGCTCCGGAAATGATCCGGAGCCCTTCAATCAAAATAGGATGCTTTGGCCTATCCGACGACGATCATCACCAGCGAAGTGGCGATCAGGGCCGGGGTTTCGATGCCGTCAATTTCGACGACAACATTATAGGTCAGCAGCCAGCGGCCCGGCTGCTTTTCCACCGCATCGACCAACGTATGGCGGCCGCGCACCTTCGATCCGGCGCGCACCGGATTGAGGAAGCGAACCTTGTCGAAACCATAGTTGATGCCCATCACCGTGCCTTCGAGGCCCAGCGTGGTTCCATAGGACAGTTTCGGCAGCAGCGAGAGAGTCAGCAGACCATGCGCGATGGTGCCGCCGAACGGAGTTTTCGCCGCCGCTTCCTCGTCGATATGGATGAACTGGTGATCCTCGGTGCAGTCGGCAAATTTGTTGATCCGGTCCTGACCAACTTCGACCCAGTCCGAAACGCCGACCTCCTTGCCCTTCCAGGACTCGAGCTCGCTTGGTTTGATTACTGGCATATATTGTCTCCTAAAATTCTTGGGTATTGCCGTTAGTGGTGAGCCTGTCGAACCACGCCTCTGGTCGAGAAGCGCCCTTCGACAAGCTCAGGGCTAACGGTAATATATCGCTCAGCCCTTCGATTCTTCCTGCATCCGGCGGAAGAATTTGCCGCCCTGGCCGCCGCCATTGGCATATTCCTGCATCCCGGTTTCGTCGAGAATCTGGTCGATATTGGCGGCGATCGATTCCGCGCTGCGCTTGTCTTCCGGCAACCAGATACCTTCTGTTTCGAAGATTTTCGCCGCTGCATAGCCGCCGGCTCCTGCCGTCAGGATCGTTTTCGATGGCGCGCCATCACTGCACAGATAGACCACGGCCGGTGTTACCGCCTCGGGTACCAAGGCTTTCAGCGCTGCTTCCGGCATGATATCTTCGGTCATGCGGGTTGCCGCGACGGGCGAGATACAGTTGGTGTGGATGCCCTTGCCGGCGCCTTCCTGGTGCAGACTGTTCATCATTCCGACCACCGCCATTTTTGCCGCGCCATAATTGACCTGACCAAAATTGCCGTACAGTCCAGTGGACGAGGTCGTCATCACGATGCGGCCATATTGGCGCTCGCGCATATGGTCCCAGAGCGCCTTGGTGCAATTGGCGCTGCCGGTCAGATGCACATCCATGACGAACTGGAAATCTTCCATCGTCATCTTGTGGAAGCTCTTGTCGCGCAGCACGCCGGCATTGTTGACGAGAATGTCGACATGGCCCCATTTGGCAATCGCGTCGGCAACCATCTTTTCCACCGCTGGCATATCGGTCACGCTGCAGCCTGCTGCCATGGCTTCGCCGCCTTCGGCTTCGATTTCGGCGACAACCTGTTCGGCGACCGTGGCCGACCCGCCGGTGCCATCACGAGCACCGCCGAAGTCGTTGACGACAACTTTCACGCCGCGCCGTGCCAGTTCCTTGGCATGTTCGCGGCCCAGGCCGGCACCGGCGCCGGTGACAATGGCAACGCGATCGTTAAATTCTACTGTGCTCATGGCAAGCTCCTCATTAATTGACTGATTAGCGGGACCGATGCGCAATCAGAACCGGCGAGTCAAGCGGCAAGGCGGCTATTTAGATGCCGTTTTGGCTCGAGCCCTGCCCGCCGTAGCGGCAGAGGGAGAAACCCGCTTTTTGGGTTTTTTCGGTTGCTTCTCCTTCTTCGACTTTGCCTTCCTGTCGGCTTCGGCCTTTTCCTTGCCGGCCGCCGCCATCAGATCGGAAAAGCTGCGCGAAATACAGGTCGCATAAAATTCCGGATCCGGCATGATGTTGCGATCGGCGAGGAAGGTCAGGATAACATTGCCGTTATAGCTGGTCACGACATGAAAGAGGCCCTGGCCCTCGGCGAGAATGCCCATGCCGAAACTTTTCACCAACTCGGCACCGGCAAAATACATCGGCACCATCGGCCCGGGTACATTGGTGACGACCGTGTTCACCGCCGGATTGAGCCGTTCCACCAGTCCTGCACGAACCATCATCTTGGTCCCCGCCGCGGTCAGGCCTGCGGGCATCGCGCCAGACAATTCCATCAGCGTTTTCGCGCCCAGCGCCTGGGTCATCGCCTTCGACCGCCGCGTCTCTTCCATGATGAATTTCAGCCGCTCTCCGGCATCGGCAAGATGGGTGCCCACCCCGACCTGCATCATCGTCACCTGGTTGCCGGCGGAATCCTTTTCGTCATCGGACCGGACCGATACCGGCGCGCCGATCTTCATGGTCTTTTCCGGCAGGTCATTCTTGGCTTTCAGATAGCCGCGCATCGATCCGCTCACCACCGCGATCATCACGTCATTGACCGTGGCACCGGGAAAGGCCTCACGGATTTTCTTGATGTCGGACAGGGCAAATTCGCGCCCGTCGAATACGCGATGCGGACTCAGCTTCTTGTTGAACCGGGTCTTGGGAATACCACCCTTTGCATCGTCCCGCTGGCGAAATTCGCGCTGCACGTCGAACAATCGCTTTGGCATCGGAAGCAGCTTTTGCAGATTCTGCAGCCCCCGCACCGGATTGGCGATATTGTTGAACTGCGCCTTGGCCAGCAAGGCAAAGGGATTGGGATCCTTTTCCGGCTCGAACTGCATGTCGAATGTACGCGGCTTCATCTCGGCATCAAGGTCGTGCAGCGCCAGTGTCATCTGCAGCCCCGACTGGCCATCGATCGCGGCATGGTGCATCTTGTGCAGCATCGCGAAGCTGCCCTTCGGCACGCCCTCGACATTGTCGAGTCCCTCGATCACCGTATATTCCCAGAGCGGTTTGTTCATGTCCATCGGTCGCGCATAGATGCGGGCCGCCTGAATGCACAATTGCCGCCAGTCGCCCGGCTTCGGCAGCGCGATATGGCGGACGTGGAACTCGAGGTCGAAATTCTCGTCATCGACCCAATAGGGATGGTCGAGATCGAGCGGTACCCGCACCAGTTTCTGCCGGAAAATCCGCGCTCCGTCGAGGCGGCCCTCGATATAGCGCAATATGTCCTTGAAACCGACCATTCCGCCCGGCGCGGTCGAGGGATCATAGATCAGCAACTGCCCGATATGCATCGGCGTGTTCGGCGTTTCGGTATAGGCGAACATCGCATCCAGCGCGCTCAGCTGCTTCATGGCCATCCTCTCATTCTGCTCCCAATGCGATCTGCATAATTCAAATCGATTCAATAAGCGAATCCGATCGGAAGCAAATCGTGAACCTGGCGGCGCTGCCCGACAGCGCAAGATGCGGATCAGGCAACGCGCCAGTCCTTGACCAGATATTGCGGCGGCACGGCGCGGCCCCAGTAAAAGCCCTGGCCATGGTCCGCGCCCAGCAGCCGGGCCTGTTCCAGATGGAAGGGCGTTTCGATACCCTCAACAACCGTCTTGGCTCCCCGCGCGTGACAGAAATCCATGATTGAGGTCAGCACCGTTATCGGCACGCGATTGTTGCAGAAGGCCCAGAAGATTTCCTTGTCCAGCTTGAGCTCGGCAAAGGGAACCTCTGCGATCCGGTCGAGATTGCTTTGGCCGGTGCCATAATCGTCAATCGACACGCTGAGGCCTCGATCCGCCAGCATCCTGCAAATCTCGGCAACAATCTTGATATTCGCGACCCGGTTCTCCTCGGTAATTTCCATAATGACCATCCCGCTGACATCGCGGGCCTGTTCCAGCCGGGAAAAGAGCGTCTCGACAAAGGCGGGCTGGGTCAGCAAGATCGCACTGCAGTTGAACGACACCGGGACGCTCTTGCGGGATTTACGCAGGGCCCCCGAAAGGTTCATGACCTCGTCGAAGACATTGATGGTCGCCTCAATTTCGAGCGACATCTCGGTCGCCGCCGAAAAAATCGTCGCCGGGCTGATCGCCCGTCTGGTCTTGAGGCGCGACAACGCTTCATAACCGACGACGCGACCATCGGCCAAGGAGTGTTTCGACTGAAATTCAACGACGAGATTATCGAGCAGCCTGTCGCTTGCGATAAGCGCCTGGATATATTCCGAGTCCAGATTGATCTTCTGGCTGTCCACCGCATATTGGTCGATCAGTTCGGCCAGCATATTGGGTTCGAACGGCTTGGCAATCGTCGCCACGATTTGCGAGTTGCCCGTGCGCGGCGGTGGTGCACTGCCCTGATATAATTTTGTATCGGTCCCGGTCATCAGCACCAGCGGCAACCCGCGCTCGACCGGGTCGGATCCGGACAGCAGTCCAGGGCGATTAAGGCAAAGCATTTCCTTGTCGGCGACGATCAGGTTCGGCGCAAAGGCGGTAGCGCCATTCTCGTCGCCAGGCGAATAGATGCAGGCGACGGAAATTTCCCGCTGCTCAAGATTATCCTGCAAAAAACGCGTGAACGCGCTCTCTTCGTCAATGACGAGGACCCGTTTATTGGACATGATGGGGGCTTTCGATCAGTGTAGGTCCGTCAAGGAATCCTGCGGTGGTTGCGCCCGTGATGGTTCGGGCGCATCCTGCTTGGCCCGGTCTCGTGTACGAGATCGTGTCAGATGGTTGACCCGCAAGCCAGGCAGGCCCGACTTGTCTATCGATTCCTGCCAGGAGATAAATTCCTCCAGCGAGAGATCGTAACGGTCGCATGCTTCCTCAAGACTGAGCAAGCCCCCGTTTACAGCGGCGACCACCTCGGCTTTGCGCCGGATCACCCATCTGGTCATGGTATTTTTCGGCAGATCGTTCAGGCTAAGCGCCTCACCGAAAGGTCCTATGACTCTTTCCGGTCTTCGTTGCCGACCAATTTCCATATGACCTCCAGAGATTGGGTTAAACCACTGTCGAAACAGCAAAGAGACCGCCCTGAAGGAAGCCCCCTTTTACAATGACTTACATATGCGCCGCACATATGAATTATCCGTTGACAACTCTGGTTAATATGCCATAAATACTTGATCTATAAAGAATTTTATAGTATAAATACTAACTTATGATTCTTTATTTCTATTTATTACAGTATTAATAAGTTATGTGTCTATTTATAAATTGATTATTATTTATAATACTTTGCGCGCGCACGAGCAAAAGAAACCCCGGTGTAAGGGACACCGGGGTCTTTGAAAGTTGGTTTGGCCAAAGAACGGCCGCTTGTTGGGGGTCTGCGGCTCTTGGAATCGGGCTTTAGTTGCTGATGACCATTGCAGTTTCGACCGGCTTGCCAGATTTTGCCGCGGCCATGATCGTTACGCTGGCACGCTGGGCCGACGCGTTGGCCTCATCCATGCAAATGCCGTGATCCCGCATCTCGGCCAGGCTTCTTGAATCATAGCTTCCGCAAACCTTGCGGACAGCTCCTCTCAGACGCCCCTGCAGCGTGGCGCGGCCATCATCGCTGTCCAGGTCGAGATCGGCATAGTTGACCACAGCGGTGCGCACGACTCTGGTCTGAGCGTTTGCGCTGACGGAGAATCCGGTTGCGGATACGGCAATGGCGGCGGCTGCACACAGGGCCTTGGTAAAGATAGTATTCGACATTTTCTCACTCCTCAAAATCGTTCGGGGCGATGCCGGAAAGGGGGATCGGCACTACCCGCTAGGGGGTGAGGTCGGGAGCGAAATATCCATCTGGCCGGGAAGGGCTGTCTGGAGAGACCTAAGGGGATGCTCCCGCCTCGCATTCCTAGGTAGCTGAGCGATGTGATTCGAGCAGCCGACGTTCGATCAACCGCCATTTTGATCGGCCAACGCCGATCGGCTTCGACGAACGACAATCGCGCGTCGACAAAGATATCAACATGTAACTTTTGTTACGATTCAACTAGTTACAGATGACACCGGATCTTGCTGTATTATGACACTAAATCAGTCCGGAGAGGGGGCTGGAGGGGTCTGCATACATGCGCCGCCCCATCCGGCCGGACAGGTAGGCCTCGCGCCCCGCCTGCACCGCAAGCTTCATTGCGCGTGCCATCCGCACCGGTTCCTTCGCCTCGGCAATCGCCGTGTTCATCAGCACGCCGTCGCAGCCCAGCTCCATCGCTACCGCCGCGTCGCTG
>CAWUKF010000156.1:0-6058 GCA_963922745.1 uncultured Sphingomonadales bacterium | reverse complement strand
ACCCATATCGACAATCTGGTCCATGCCATCGAGCTGTCGCTAACCGAAGGCACGGGTGGCGAGGCCTATTTTATACTCGATGACGGCACAATCCGCATGAAGGAGATGATCCTTGCGATGGCGAAAGCCCGCAATCTGACCCTGCCCGAGGCGTCGATCCCGGCGGGAGTGGCAGATTGGCTCGGGCGGACGATGGAAGCGATATGGCGGCTGTTCCGCCTGAAAAGCGACCCGCCGCTGACCGCCCATGCAGCCATGGTGATGTCGCGAGATTGTACACTGAACGGCAGCAAGGCGTCGGCCGAGCTGCACTACCAGCCGGTGATATCGCGGGCCGAGGGACTGGCAGGCCTCTAGCTCCGGATCAGAGGATCGACGACGATGTGTCACCGGCCGCCGATCCTGCCGCTCGCTCATTCCCACCAATAAGCCGCGCGCTTCCGTTCGCCGGTCACCACCTCGTTCATTGTCAGCGGATCATATAGCCGGCCGTTGAGCATCACCCGTTCGATCTTGTCACTGTTGCGGATATCCTGGGTCGGATCGGCGTTCAGCACGAGCAGATCGGCAAGCTTGCCGGGCTCGAGCGAGCCGATCTCGGCATCCATGCCGAGCGAGCGGGCGGAGGTGATCGTGCCTGCCGACAGCGCCTCGATTGGAGACATGCCGCCGCGGACGAACGACCAGAGCTCCCAGTGGCTGCCGATCCCGGCCTGCTGGCCATGCGCACCGATCGAGACCTTGACGCCGGCATCGGCCAGCTTCTTGGCTTCGCGGGCATTGTCATCATCGACGAAATTGCTTTCCGGTGCCTTGGTCCGGCGGGCCGTATCGGCCAGCAGCATTTTCGGTGGCGTGTGGATCATCAGCGGATTTTCCCAGACATTGGTCGCCTGACGCCAGTACGGATCCCCCGCCAGTCCGCCATAGCTGACCACCAGGGTTGGTGTGTAATTGGTGTCGGACTGGGAGAACATCTGCACCACATCATCGTAGAAGATCTCAAGCGGGATATTATGTTCCAGCGTTGAATTGCCGTCAGCAATCAGCGCCATGTCCATGCCGAACAGCGAGCCGCCCTCTGCGACCACCAGCATATTTTCCTGACGGGCAGCCTCGACCACCTGCTGGCGCTGTTCGCGGCGCGGCTGGTTGTAATTCTTGACGCTGTGGCCGCCCTGCGCCTTGAGCCGACGGACATGTGCGAGCGCGTCATCGAGATTGTTGATCTCGGCATAGACGTTGGCGGCTTTCGCGCCGTAGACAATCTCGCCGGTCGAGAAGATGCGGGGACCGAGGATCAGCCCGGCGCGCTGCATCTCGCTGGCGACGAAGATCTCGCTGGCCCGGCTGGAGGGATCGTGGATGGTGGTGGTGCCGAGCGCCAGATTCTGGATCAGCGACCAGTTCTGCTGCGGCACCAGTTCGTCGGTGCCCTCCGGCCCGTGGGCGTGGGCGTCGACCAGGCCGGGGATGATGGTCTTGCCGGTGACATCGACGGTTTTCGCGCCGGCTGGGACGCTGACCTGTCCGGCGGGGCCTACCGCGAGGATCCGGTTATCCTGGATGACGATCACGCCATTGTCGATAATGCCGCCATTCTCGCCCGCCATGGTGACGATCCGGGCGCCGGTGAGCGCAACGGTGCCCGAGGGTTTTTCCGCCGCTACCGTTCGTTCGAGCGAGACACCGCTGGTCGGCGGCTGAAACTTGGGTGCGTCTTTTGCGGCTGGCGCATTGGGATAGAGGGCGTTGGTCGAAGCGGTATAGACCGTGGGGCCGATGCTCCAGTGGAGCGCCTCGCCGCCGTTCGACCAGTGGATATAGTCGGCACCGTTGGCGCTGACCCTGGTGACCGGCAGCGACTTGCTGGTCGGGCTGACCTCGACCGCCTGGGTGCCCGGCATCAACGGCATGACATAGGCTTCATAGCTTTGCCGGAAAGCGACATTGCGGCCATCCGGCGAGACCACATAGTCATTGGTCAGCTCGCCCTTGGCGTGGACGCGCCTGGCTTCGCCGTTGATGTCGGTGCTGATCAGTTCGCGCTTGTCATCCTCGCTGTCGAGCATGAAAATCCGGTCGCTGCTCGCGCCATATTGCGGTTCCGCCGCGCCTTTCATGACGCGGACCGGGGCACCGCCGGCGGCGGCTACGCGATAGACGCCTTCATCAGCGGACCAGTTGGGCGAGGTCAGATAGCCGCCTTCCTTCATCTCGAACACGATCGTCTTGCCATCGGGAGAGAAGCGGGGTCGGGCATAATGACCGGCGCGGTTGGTGACGGTGCGCGGTGATCCGCCACCAGCGGAAACGGTCTTGATCTCGCCCAGACCGGCATCGGTCCAGCCGACATAGACAATCGTCCGGCCGTCGCGCGACCATGACGGGAAGAGTTCGAGCTCCGAACCACTGGTCAGCCGTTTGGCCGACCCTCCGGCCATGGGCTTGGTGTAGAGCTTGCCCAGGCTTTCGAACACCACCGTCCGGCCATCGGGCGAGACTGCGGCAAAGCGGGGCATCTTGGTAGTGAAACTGTCCGGTGCTACCGGGATTACCGGGTGCGGGGCGTTGGAAACACCGCGCGTATCGCTGATCCGGAACGGGATCACCGAGGAACTGCTGCCATCGGCAGCGACGCGGCGGATCTTGCCGCCGGCCCAGAAGACGATCTCGCGGCTGTCGGGGGTCCAGTCCATATTGGGATAGACGCCGGTCACCGCCCAGGTTTCCTGTACATCCTGGTCGAGATCGTCATAAACCTTGCGTTCGATCCCGGATTCCAGGTCTTTAACATAGAGCTTGGACTTGGTCATCTCGCGGCGAACGAAGGCGATCTTCTTGCCGTCGGGCGAGGGATTGGGGCGCACGGAGCCGCCGAAGCCGGACACGGCCGTGCTGATCTCCCCAGTGTCGATGTCATATTGTTCGATATTGAACAGGTCGCTGTTGCTGTCCTGTGCGTAGATGAAGGTCGCACCCGGCGTTATATTCTTGGTGAAATAGATTGACTTGCCATCGGGAGCGTAGATCGGCTCGCCGAGTTCCTTCTGGTGTTTTTCGCTGGGCCTCTTGACCAGCTGCACCCCGCCGCCACCGGACACATGATAGATCCAGATTTCACCGGTGCCGAGCGAACGGCCTGTGGTGAAATGCTTCTTGGCAACGACATAGCGACCGTCGGGACTCCAGCTCGGCTGGTTGAGCAGGCGAAATTCTTCCTTGGTCACCTGTTTCTTGTCACTGCCGTCGCGGTTCATGATCCAGATATTGTCGCCGCCCGCGCGGTCAGAGGTAAAGGCGATGCGCTTGCCGTCCGGCGAGAAGCGCGGCTGGACTTCCCAGGCAAGGCCCTCTGCGATGCGGGTCGGCGTGCCGCCGGAGATCGGCATCGTATAGATGTCCCCGAGCAACGCAAAGGCGATGGTCTGGCCGTCGGGGCTGACGTCGACGTCGATCCAGCTTCCCTCGTCGACGTTGATCGGCACCTGCTTTATGGTCGCACCGGCTGGCGCGTTGACATCCCATTTGGGCTCTTCGGGCTTGTCCTGGGCGAAGGCGGTGCCCGAAAAGAGGACCGTAGCAAGTACCGTAGCAAGACTATATTTCATGATATTCCCCCGGGAATCGAAACTGATGATGACCAATGTCTATGCCAGTTTTTCGGCAGAAGGAACCATGAAGATGGTCAGCGGGCGCCGGCGACCGAACTAGGCCCGATAGCCGAACAACCGGTGATAGCTTTCCACTACCTGCGAGAGGGTAGACAGCGCCAGGGTTGCCGGATCCCGGGTCGACGGGATCAGGCCGATCGGTGCGACCATCCGGGCTGCGTCTTCGGGGAGCACATTGATGTCAGCGAGATATTGCAACCGCGTGGCATGGGTCTGGCGGCTGCCCATGGCGCCAACATAGAAAGCGGGAGACAAAAGGGCCTGCTTCATCAGGGCCGCTTCCCAGTCATGGTCGTGGAAATAGAATATGCAGGCGGTCCAGGGATCGGGATCGAGCAGCGGGGTCGCCTGCGGGCTTTTCAGCAGACCGGCTGGCGTCGCCAGGTCCCGGACCGCGTCGATCACCGCCGGGTCCGGAGACAGCACCCCAAAATCAATCCCGTAACTGCTCGCCAGTCTGGCCAGGCTTTCGACCGACGGGCCATGCCCCAATATCGCCAGCCTGGCGGCAGGAATATGATGTACGATAATCTGCGAACCAGCTCGCTCCACGCCGCCTTGCTGCGCTCCGTGCGTCGCACAGTCGATATCGGTGCTTTCGCTGTCGAGCGTGATTGCCAGCGGCTCGCGCCGTTCGGCGCGGTCGAAAATATCCTGCGTGACGGCGATATCCGCCATCGGCGTGAACAGCAGGTCGATGCCGCCGCCGCAAGGCAGGCGGATATCGAGATAGGGAGAGCCGGCACCAAAGCGGACCTCGCGCGGACGTCCGGCTTTGATGGCGTCGAGCGCTTCGGCGACCACGGCGGCCTCGATGCATCCGCCGGAAAAGGATCCGGTAGAGGATCCATCTTCGGCGACCGCCATGTGCGTCCCCGGATTGCGCGTCGAGGCACCGGTGACCGCAACCAGCGTGACCAGGGCGGTTCTCTGCTGTCCGTTCGCCTTGGCATGGAGAAAACGGAAGATGGGCAAAATATTGTTCAAATGTGCGTTTCCTGCCGCTAGGAGATATGATTCCAACGTAATGGCCCATGCCTCAATCCAGTAAATGGGGCAATGTCCAAGCGGTAGACGCGAGCGGAAAGAAGCGTCAATATCTGGGTCGTGGCATGGCGACGGTGTTGAAATTGCCGCCCAATTCATCCATCGCACCGGTCATGGGGGAGCGCGCTTGACGAGCGCGCACTGTTTCTTTTGCCGTATGAACAAATCTTATCTTCAAAATACGCAAAAATCCCTCTAGGAGCATTTAAATTACAAAAAATCCTATCGAAAAATAAGGACGGAATATGAGTTTCCCGCCACGTCAAGGCCTGTATGATTCAAAGAACGAACATGACGCATGTGGCGTTGGCTTTGTTGCGAATATCAAGGGCGAGCAATCGCATCTGACGGTCAAGCGCGGGCTGGAAATTCTAGTAAATATCGATCATCGCGGCGCGGTCGGAGCGGACCCGCTGCTGGGCGATGGTGCTGGCATATTATTGCAGATTCCGGACGCTTTGCTGCGGGACTGGGCGGATTCGGAAGATCTGGCCCTGCCGCCGGTCGGCGACTATGCCGTGGCCATGTGCTTCCTCCCGGCGGACCCGGCAGAGGCGGAATTCGCGACGACCCATTTCGAGCGCTTCATCGCCAAGGAAGGTCAGGACATGATCGGCTGGCGAGACGTGCCGATCGACACCACTGGCATCGGCAAGGCGGTGCTTGCGCAGATGCCGCTGATTCGCCAGGCGATCATCGGCAAGGGTAGCAATCTGGCCGACCAGGATGCGTTCGAACGCAAGATCCTGGCGATCCGCAAGCAGGTGCACAATCCGCTCGACGACATTGCGGTAAAGAAGAACATGCCCGGTCTGACCGAATTCTACATGCCCTCCTTCTCGACCCGCACCATCGTCTACAAGGGGCTGCTGCTCGCCGATCAGGTCGGCTCCTTCTATCGCGATCTTCACAATCCGCTGACGACGTCGGCCGTGGCGCTGGTTCACCAGCGGTTTTCGACCAACACTTTCCCGTCCTGGAAACTGGCACATCCCTATCGGTTCATCGCGCATAACGGCGAGATCAATACGGTTCGCGGCAACGTCAACTGGATGAACGCCCGCCGGCGGACGATGGAATCCGATCTGCTCGGCGCCGATCTCGACAAGATGTGGCCGCTGATCCCGCACGGCCAGTCCGATACAGCCTGTCTGGACAATGCGCTCGAACTGTTGATCGCAGGCGGCTATTCGCTGCCGCACGCGGTGATGATGCTGATCCCCGAAGCCTGGGCCGGCGATCCGCTGATGGACGCGGACCGGCGAGCCTTCTACGAATATCATGCGGCGCTGATGGAACCATGGGACGGCCCCGCAGCAGTCGCCTTCACCGACGGC
>CAWUKF010000155.1:0-6128 GCA_963922745.1 uncultured Sphingomonadales bacterium | reverse complement strand
AGGAACTGGTCCGCCTTGGCGGCGTCATAGCTGCGCGGCTCGGCCTGCGCCAAGGTGGAAAGGGTGAGTGCCGATGTCATTGCAAAGACGGGGAATATTTGTCTCATGGATCGTTCCGTGGGAAAATGAATGCCGGTAAAAGCACTCCCCAAGACCACAGCGGGTCGGAAGCGCTCACTTTCCTCTGGAGTTTAAGGGGTTCGAAAACACCTGACACTAAAGGGAGTAGATTGCCGCTGGCGGCTCCGCTCGCTCCTATCCGGGCGTTTCATCTGTGTCATGGGATTGAGGCCGCGAAAATGGCTCCCCGAGTTGGATTCGAACCAACGGCCATTCGATTAACAGTCGAATGCTCTACCACTGAGCTATCGGGGAACATGCTCGATTTGGGACCGAGCCTTTCGTGGTGAAGCGCGCCTATAGCAACGAGATTCGCGGCCCGCAAGCCATCAAACGACAAATTGTTCCATCGCAATGCGTTCGTCGAGCGCGTGTTCGGGATCGAACAGCATGGTCAGCGCCTGGCTGCGGTCGACGGCAACCTTTACGCAGCTTACATCGCGCACTTCCTGCTGGTCGCCAACCGCGCTGACCGGCCGTTTTTCGGGGTTGAGCACGCGGATGCTGATCTCCATCTTGTCGGGCAGAATCGCGCCCTTCCAGCGGCGTGGCCGGAACGGGCTGATCGGGGTCAGCGCCAAAAGATTGCAGGTCAGCGGCAAAATCGGGCCGTTGGCGGACAGGTTGTAGGCGGTGGAGCCGGCCGGAGTGGCGATCAGCACGCCGTCGCAGACCAGCTCCTCCATCATCACCCGGCCGTTGATCTCGATCTCGAGTTTCGCCGTTTGCCGGGTTTCGCGCAGCAGCGACACCTCGTTGATGGCGGGCAGGGTGAAATGGGCACCGGAGATGGTCTCGACCTCCATTTTCAGAGGCTTGACCTTGAACGCCCGGGCCTTGATCAGCCGCTCATGGAGGTCTTCCAGATGCCAGTTGTTCATCAGAAAGCCCACGGTGCCTAGATTCATGCCGTAGACTGGCATTATTGCACCGCGATTGAGCATCTGGTGCAGGGTCTGGAGCATGAAACCGTCGCCGCCCAGAACAACGGCCTTGTCGGCTTCTTCCACCGGGACCCAGTCGATCATCGGTTTCAGCTTTTCAGCAGCTTCCTGTGCTGGTTGCGTAGGGGACACGATCAGTGCCCATTTTTTCTTGGTCATCCGCCGGTGACGTTCATGTGACGCTCCAATATCTCTGCGGACCCATTGAGCTGGGCATTGAAGTCATGCCGCAGCGGTTTGAGCTTTAGAGCCTGCTGGAGCAGTCGGTCAACGGCAGAGATGCCATTCTTGCGCACGGCTGCCCGCAGATCGACATGGGCGTTGTGACCGAGGCACATGAATATCTTGCCATCGGTGGTCAGCCGCAACCGGTTGCAATCGTCGCAGAAATTGTTGCTGAGCGGCGTGATCAGGCCGAGGCGCAGGCCGAGCGGCTCGACCGATACATAGCGCGCCGGACCGGCGCTGCGATGGGCGATGGGGGCAAGGGCATAATGATTTTGCAACGGACGGAGGAATTCATTGGCAGAAATATGCGCAAGCTTGCGATCGGCCCCCACGTCGCCCAGCGGCATGGTCTCTATGACCGTCAGATCATGGCCGTTTTCCGCGCAATATTCGACCATCGGCAACAGATCGGCCTCGTTGAAATCGCGCAGCGCCACCATGTTGACCTTGACCCGGATGCCTGCTTCTTTCGCTGCCCTGATGCCATCGAGGACAATATCGACATCGGCGCCGCGGGTGATCTCGGAAAAACGGTCGGGGTCGAGCGTGTCCATGCTGACATTGATCCGTCGCACGCCATGAGCTGCGAGATGGTCGGCATATTCGCTGAGCAACGAGCCGTTGGTGGTCAGTGTCAGTTCTTCGAGCTCGCCCGACGCCACTTTTCGTCCCAGCCGCTGGATCACATCTTTCATATCGCGTCGGACCAGCGGTTCGCCGCCAGTGAGCCGGATCTTGCGGATGCCGTGGCCGATGAATCGCTCGGCGATCAGCGTGATCTCCTCGAGCGTCAGCAGCTCCGATTTTGGCATGAAGGTCATCTTCTCGGACATGCAATATTGGCAGCGGAAATTGCACCGATCGGTGACCGAAATCCGCAGATAGTCAATTTTGCGTCCGAAACCGTCTTGCATTGGGCGCCTCTTGTTAATCGAAGGGCATAGAGCTAGCGATTTTGGTATCCGCAAGCAACGCCCTATAAAGGTTTCCATGCTACGGAAAAAGATAGGCCATCACCTGCAAATCAGCGGTCTGGTCTTCCGGTACAAGGAGTTTTGAGGTCCAGAAATCAGCTATCTCGACGGCGCCTCCAGCCGAATTCAGGAATCTGTTTCTGCTCTCGTTTCAGCAGCGTGATCCGTTGGCCGCTCAAATTGCGTCCTTCGGGTGGCGGGTTCATGCCGCTCGCAGGCTCGACAATCTTAGGACCCGCTTCTTCGCCGCCGGCGCGATGATCGCGGTGATCGACGTGCGCCAAGCCGAGACCTCCGGCTTGAAGGCGATAGCAGAGCTTGCAAGATCTGCCGCCGAAGGCGGTATCGCGATCTTGGCGCTGGTCGACAGCGGGCGTGATCGGGATATTGTCGGGCAATGTTTTGATTCGGGTGCCACCCATTATCTGGATTTTGCCGATGCCGGCGCGGACCTTGCCCAGGCGATCAAATATGCCTTTCGGTTCGTTGAGAATTTCAGGGGCGGTGCGGAACGGGCGATTCATGAACAATCATTGCTGACATCGTCAGACTTGCAATGGTCGGCGACCTTGGGTTCGGGCACCGAATATTGGGTCAGTGAGAGCTTGTTGGACGCAGCTGGCCGGATTGACCTGAAGACTTATCCCCTGACCGGTATTTACCGTGCGCTGTCGCGTGACGAGCAAAAGCGCGTGCGCGGCGCCATGGGCAGACTGCGTGATGGTGCCAGACAGGCGGCGATACCGCACCTGTTCAACGGTCGACCGGTCATTCACCACCTCCACGAAGCGGACGGCCGGATTTTCGGCAGGATTGAATATCTGGCGCCCCATGGCGAAGCAGACGACTGGACGGGGCGGGACCTGTCTTCCGGCTTGCAAAACAGCACCTCCACCCAGCCTTGGATTCGAAGGAAACTGGCAGCCGGAAGCCAATTGACGCTGATTGCAATCGGTATCAAGAATTTCAGGATGATCAACGCAGCATTTGGTCGACATGCGGGGGACCAGTTGCTCCGCATCGTCGGGCACCGGCTGATGGACCACACCCAGCGCCATTTTGCTGGGGCGCAGCTTGTCGCGCGTCTCGATGGCCAGAATTTCCTGATTGCGCTCGCGGATCTCGAGCAAGACCAGATCCCGGATTTTGTCAATGACATGATCGGCAGCATCTTTGGTGACTTGATGCTGGAGGGGCGCCCGATCAATCCCGTCGTCCGTGCCGGGGTGGCGATTGGCGATAGTCAATCCACCGAAAAGACCCTGATCCGGAAAGCGGTGCTGGCGTTAGCTGAAGCCACGGCTGCCGATGCCGTGCCGATCCACTTCAGCACGGTTTCCGAAGCCGATGTCCATTTGGAGCAGGTGCTCGAGGGCGAACTGGCTGGGGCAATGGGTCGCGGAGAAATCGTCATCGCCTTTCAACCGCAGATTCAGGTAGATACCGGGCAACTGATTGGTGCCGAAGCCCTGGCGCGGTGGGAGCATCCAGAATATGGCCTGCTGGGTGCCTCCACCCTTTTCTCCGTTGCGGAGCGCGCCGGCGTGATGGAGTCGCTTTCGCCCCAAATCCACAAGCAGGCGTTGACGCTGGCTGCGAACTGGCCAGCCAGCCTCGGTTTCCTCCGGCTGTCAATCAATGTCACAGCCGGCGATCTGGCGGCAGTCACATTTGATGCCGATATGCTGCAGCAGATCGATACCGCAGGCTTCCAGCCGGATCGGTTGACGCTGGAGATCACCGAGTCGGAATTGATCGGCAACCTCTCTGGATCGGCGGACAAGCTGCACCGTTTGCGAAAGGCAGGAATTTGCATAGCGATTGACGACTTCGGGACCGGCTACAGCAGTCTTGCCTATCTCAAGGAATTGCCGGTCGACTATCTGAAGATCGATAGCGGCCTGACCGGCGATATCAGCGGCTCGGCGAAAGATCAGGTGGTCGTGCGCTCCATCATCGACATGGCGCACAGCCTGCAACTCAGCGTGATTGCCGAAGGCGTTGAAACCGAAACTCAGCTGAAGCTCCTGAAAGAGCAGGGATGCGAATTTTTCCAGGGGTTTCTGCGTTCGGGACCACTTTCCCCCGATGAATTCGAGGCATTCGCCCTGCGCAGCAACTAGCCGGTTACGCGCTGCGCCAGTTTTGACAATCCGGTCGTCAATTGCGTCAGCCCATGCAGGCGGGACTTTGGGTCGCGCCATTTGCGCTCGATGAACAATTTCTGGTCAGGCCGGATACGCGCGGTTCCTTTGAGCCGCTCGACATAGTCCAGCAGGCCCTGGACATTGGGGAAGCGGTCGTCGCGGAACGTGACCAGGGCACCGCGCGGGCCCATCTCGATCTTTGCGATCTGTGCCTTCACGCAATTCATCTTGATGTGCATGAGCTTGAGCAGATTGTCGGTCTGGACGGGCAGATCGCCGAATCTGTCGATCATTTCGGCGGCAAAGGATTCTATCTCCGGCAGGGTTTTGAGGCCGTTCATCCGGCGATACAGACCCATTCGCAGGGAAAGATCGGGCACATATTCCTCGGGGATGAGGATCGGCGCATCAACCGTGATCTGGGGCGAGAAGCTGTCGGTTTGTACCGGCATGCCGGACCCTTTTGCCTTTGCTTCCAATATCGCGTCTTCCAGCATCGACTGGTACAATTCGAAGCCCACTTCCTTGATATGGCCGGACTGTTCGTCGCCGAGCAGATTGCCTGCGCCGCGAATATCGAGATCATGACTGGCGAGTTCGAATCCGGCGCCGAGGCTGTCGAGGTCTCCCAGGATTTTCAGACGTTTCTCGGCTTTTTCGGTGATGATCCGGTCCTTGGGCGTCACCATATAGGCGTAGGCACGCGTCTTGGACCGTCCGACGCGGCCTCTGAGCTGATAAAGCTGGGCGAGGCCGAAACGATCGGCGCGGTGAATGATCAGCGTGTTGGCGCTGGGAATATCGAGGCCGCTTTCGACAATCGTGGTTGACAGCAGCACGTCATAATTGCGGTCATAGAAGGCCGACATCCTTTCTTCCACCGTGGCCGGAGACATCTGGCCGTGGGCTACAACATAAGTCAGTTCCGGTGCGTGTTTCTTCAGGAAGTCCTCGATATCGGGCAAGTCGGCAATCCGGGGCACGACGATGAAGGACTGGCCTCCGCGATAATGTTCGCGAAGCAGCGCCTCGCGCAGCGGAACGGGGTCCCACGGCGTCACATAGGTGCGCACGGCAAGCCGGTCGACAGGTGGCGTCTGGATCACGGACAGTTCCCGCATACCGGTCATTGCCATCTGAAGAGTACGGGGAATGGGGGTGGCGGTGAGGGTCAGTACATGGACGTCGGCTTTCATCGCCTTGAGCCGTTCCTTGTGACTTACGCCAAAGCGCTGTTCTTCGTCGATGATGATCAGGCCAAGCCGCTGAAATTCGACCGATTTGGCCAGCAAGGCGTGGGTGCCGATGACAATATCCACATCGCCCTTGGCCAGACCTTCCTTGGTCTTCTTTGCCTCTGCGGGTGGCACCAGTCGCGACAATCGGCCAATTTTCAGGGGGAAGGGCCGGAAACGCTCTTCGAAATTGTTGAAATGCTGGCGGGCGAGCAATGTCGTGGGCGCGATGATGGCTACCTGCATCCCGGCCATGGCGGCAGCAAAGGCCGCGCGCATCGCGACCTCGGTCTTGCCGAAACCGACATCGCCGCAGACCAGCCGGTCCATCGCCTTGCCGGATGCCATGTCGGCAAGCACTTCCTCGATTGCCTGCTGCTGGTCATCGGTTTCCTGATAGGGGAAGCGATCGGCGAATCCCGCCATTTCGCCCGCCTCGACCCGCGCCGGGGTCGCTGGCTGCAACGCCCTGGCGGCCGC
>CAWUKF010000154.1:0-6146 GCA_963922745.1 uncultured Sphingomonadales bacterium | reverse complement strand
CCGCGTCGGATGAGACGCCGGCGACTGTGGCGGTACCGGATGCCGTCGCGGAGGCCGTCGCGGACGATGGCGGTTCGGCGGCGGAAGCCCCGGCCGAAGCAGCTCAATATTGGCGATGGAAAGGCATGGGCCGAGCCCGGAAACGCGGTCAGTTCAAACCAGGCAATGCCCGGTTGAAGAAACCCGGGAGCGCACCAGCGAAGCGCAAGGCGGAACCGGTACTCGCTACCGCGGGCGGTGCTTTTGCGGAACTGGCGGCACTCAGGGACAGCATGAAAAAATAGGATGCAGGCTTGAGCAGCAGGGTAGCGGATCTTGGACCCGTGGCGCTCCCGGCGCTGCGGATCGACAAACTGCTCTGGTTCCTGCGTTTTGCCCATAACCGGGTGATGGCGCGCAAGCTTGCGGAACAGGGGCATGTCCGGCTGAACGGCCGACGCATCGAGCGCGGCCACGTCAAGGTGCGGCAGGGCGACATCCTCACCATCCCACAAGGTCAGCAGGTGCACGTGATCCGCATCATCGGGCTGCCGGAACGCCGCAGCAGCGCTTCACAGGCGCAATCCTGCTATGAGATATTGCAGACTGGTAATTGAATTAGCCGCCAAACCAATTGTTGACGCGCCAGAAATTGCGCAATAGCTAGGATGGGATTTCTGACCTCGAATGGCGGACCGGAATAGGGGAGTTCTCGACCATATGACTTATGTTGTTACCGAAGCCTGCATCAAATGCAAATATATGGACTGTGTGGAAGTGTGCCCGGTGGACTGCTTCTACGAAGGCGATAATATGCTGGTGATCAACCCCAGCGAATGCATTGATTGCGGCGTCTGTGAACCCGAATGCCCGGCCGAAGCCATTCTGCCGGACACCGAGGACGGTCTTGAAAAATGGCTCGAAGTGAACACCAAATTTTCCGAGGAATGGCCGAACATCACGGTCAGCCGCGAACCGCCTGAGGACGCCGACAAGTTCAAGGGCATGGAAGGCAAGTTCGAGGCCTTCTTCTCCGAAAAACCCGGCGAGGGCGATTAATCCCGACAGCGGGAAAAGGCGCATTCGGGGGCGAAACGGTCTCCCTGCACCGCAAGAACACTGACCAGCCCCTTGGCCGGATGCCGCTGAACGGCATTTTCGGCCCCGCGATCAGTTGTGCAATGCAACGATAAATTGCTTTTTTGTTACGAATCTGTTAAAAGCGCCCCAGTTGGCGGCTGGACACCTGAGGTAACGGGTGGTGTTCGGTCGTTAAACATATGTACGAAAGGGTTTTTTCGTCACGTGATTACGAAAATCGAACGTTAGCAGCGTTCTTTTCCATTGAATCAAGAAAGGCTTTTTATGGCTGCGAATGTGCTGTCCTTTGATGTGGGCGATTATGTTGTTTACCCGAAACACGGCGTTGGCCGGGTTGTCGAACTGCAAAACGAAGAAATTGCCGGCATGCAACTCGAACTCTATGTATTGCGCTTCGAAAAAGAGCGGATGACCTTGCGGGTTCCGACCAACAAGGCAGAAGGCGTCGGAATGCGCAAGCTGTCGTCGGACAAGACGCTCAAGGAAGCCATGGAAACGCTGAAAGCGAAGCCCAAGGTAAAGCGGTCGATGTGGTCGCGCCGCGCCCAGGAATATGAAGCGAAGATCAATTCCGGCGATCTGGTATCGATTGCCGAAGTGACCCGCGACCTGTTCCGCGCCGATGACCAGCCGGAGCAGAGCTATTCCGAACGGCAGATTTTCGAAGCGGCCTCCAGCCGCCTCGCCCGCGAACTTGCGGCGATGGAAGAAACCGACGAGCCGACGGCGCTCGCGAAGATTCTCGAAATTCTCAATATTGCTGCACCGCAATATTACGAAAACAAGGACGATTGATCGATATACGATCGACCTTCGTCGAAACAGGAAAGGGGTTGTCACAGCGATGTGGCAGCCCTTTTTCTTTGCCGGTTGAGCAAGCAATATTTTTGTTGATATCGGACAGCGGCCGGCGTATTATGAGCATAATACAGCTATGGAGGAATGGATGAAGAGACTACTGATACTGGCCCCGCTAATGATGCTCGCGGCTTGCGAAGGTTCGATCGCCGAAGCGGTCACCGACGCGGCTTCCGGAGGCAGCAGTTTTTCCGATGGCCTTCAGATCGGCATCAGCGCCAGCAATCCGGGTGAATTTGCGGGTGTGACCCTGGCCGGGCCGGACAATATCATCTTTACCACGGGTGATTTTTCGATCCGGGCCGAAGGCGATTCAGATGCTTTGAAGGAACTGCGCTACAAGATTTCCGGCGACGAGATAAAGATCGGCCGGGACCATAGCCGATTCACCGGCGGTGACGGCGACCGGGCCACGATCTATCTCAGCGCACCGTCCCTGAAAAGCGCCAAGCTGGCCGGATCGGGCAATCTCGACGTCGACGCCATGACCACCGAATCGACCAAATTGAGCATCGCCGGCTCGGGTGATATCCGAGTGGCAAAGATTGATACCGCCTCGCTCAACTCCAAAATTGCCGGTTCGGGCAACATAACCCTGACGGGCACCGCGGATACGGTCGATATTTCGGTTGCCGGCTCGGGTGATGTCATCGGCAAGGATATGAAAGCCGACAGCGCCAGTATTTCGATCGCCGGCAGCGGCGATGTTGAACTGTCCTCGGACGGCTCGGTAAATGCGAAGGTGATTGGTTCCGGCGATGTGCGGATTCATGGCCATGCCAAGTGCAAGTCGCGGGCGACAGGGTCGGGCGATATCACCTGCGGGTGAATGGCCGACCAACATGCTGAAATCGCTTGGCGAACTGCCGCGCCTGTGGCAGATTCGCCGGCGATGCCAAATCTATGGGAAAAATATGCGGTTCCAAGGCTGATCCGCTTCGCCTGCTCGCAGCCGGCGGTGATGAAAGACCGCAGCGAGATCGTGCCCAAAGCCGATGGCGCGGTGCTCGAACTCGGCTGCGGCGGCGGTATCAACCTGCAATTTTATGATCGTGCGAAAGTCACCAAATTGACTGGTCTGGATCCATCGGCAGAATTGCTTGACTATACTCGCCGGGAAGCCAGCGAACGCGGTTTTGACATGGAGATATGCGACGGCATCGGCGAAGCCATGCCCTTCGCCGATGCCAGCTTTGACACCGTGCTGACCACCTTCACGCTCTGCTCGGTGCAGGATGGCGCGCAAGTCCTGTCCGAAATGCGGCGGGTGCTGAAGCCCGGCGGCAAGATTCTGTTTCTGGAACATGGTCGTGCGCCTGACAAGGGCCCGGAGACATGGCAGCGGCGCGTCGAGCCGGTCTGGAAACATATTGCCGGCGGTTGCCACCTGCACCGTCCGGTTACCAAATTATTTGAAGCCGAGGGCTTTGCGATGGCTGATACTCGCGGCCATTATGCGCCGAAAACGCCGCGCTGGCTAGGCTGGATGGAATCAGGGGAGGCCCGGCCGCTATGAGAATCCTGTCATTTTTTCTGATGACCTTCACCTTGCTGCTGTCCTCGGCGAGCCAGGCGGCGGAACGCAAATTCTCGATTTTCGGCTTCGACGATATCCGTATCGGCAATGGCGTTGACGTGGTGCTGACCTCGGGCAAGGGGCCGTCGGCGCGGGCGGAAGGCGCGACGCGCGAAATTCTCGACCGGGTGTCACTGCAGAAAAACGGAAAGCAACTGGTCGTGTCGGTGCGGCCGAAGTCGCTTGACCGCAACAATTATGAGGAGGATGCGCCGGTCACCCTATATCTCAGCAGCTTTGCGATCGAGAATCTGACGCATCTCGGTTCCGGTCGGGTCGCGCTCGACAAACTGTCCGGACGGTCACCCTCCGTTCGTCTTGGCGGCTTCGGCACCGTGCAAATTGATGCGGTTGACGCCGACCAGCTCGTTGTCGCCATGACCGGCGGCGGTCAGCTGACGATGGCAGGAGAGGCGGTAGCCGCCCGCGTCGAGCTGCAGGGAGCCAGCATTTTTGAAAGTCCTGATCTTGAGGTCGAGAAGCTGACTCTCGTCCAGCGCGGGCCGGTCAGCAGCCATCTCGCGGTGGAGCGGGAAGCGAATATCAGCAATTTCGGTACGGGCCGGATCGAGATCGATGGCCGCCCAAATTGCACGGTGCGGACCGACGGATCCGCGGAGATAATCTGCAACCCCGATCGCTAGGTCAGTGTACCGTGCCGATCGACTGGTCGATGGACAGCAGGACGCACAGCCGTTCCACCTGGCGCCACTTGCAATAGTGCAGATGGTTGCCGAGCGAGCGACTCTTGTCGGCACGGTTGGCCGCCTCCAGTCCCGCTTCGTCACCATAGTTGGTGATCAGTAATTCGGCGTCGCTATAATGGGTGGAGTCGATGAACACGGGTAGATGCATTTTTGGCTCCTGCTTAGGGAAGCGGCGTTGCTTCCTAACCTTGCCAGACCGTCTAGATGCGACCGGTGGAAATATCTTCAAAGCCTAGGGTTACCTGCCAGTTAATCATAAGATGGGCGGGAAGTTCTGGTCATGTACGACATAGTGCTTTAGGGCTGCGCTCATGAAATCTGAAACACCAAAAGATGCCTCCAATCCTTCCAGCGACGGCCCGCAAAATCGCAGTGGCGGCGGCGTATTCATGGCGATCGGCGCCATCGTCGGTGCGATCGGCGGGGGTCTGATGGGCCAGCCTTCGGCCGGTCTGCTGGCTGGGTTGGCTCTGGGTGGGCTGGTTGCGCTGGTCATCTGGTGGCAAGGGCGCTGACTATTTCAAACCGCGCTTGTCAGGTCCCTTACCGCAACCTATTATCGTTTCATGCTGAAACATATTAGAAATCTAGCGATTCTGCTCATCCTTCTGGGGATTGGCGCAGGATATTATTTCACCCGTGGCGACACCGCGCGTCTGCCGCTCGAGGCAACCGAGGGAGTCGAGCCGGCGCTGACCAACGTCCGCAAGGAAACCTTCCCGACCATCAATATCGCCAAAGCCGAACCCTGGGGAGAAGACGGCGCTCCGGTTGCTGCCGAAGGTCTCGTGGTGGAGCGCTTTGCCGAAGGGCTTGACCATCCGCGCAGCATGTTCCGGTTGCCCAATGGCGATATCCTGGTTGCTGAAACCAATAGCCCGCCAAGAACCAACAAGGGCATCGAAGGCTGGATCATGCGCAATCTGATGAGCAAGGCCGGGGCGGGAGGCGAATCCGCCAACCGGATCAGCCTGCTTCGCGACAGTGACAAGGACGGCACGGTTGACCAGAAATTCACCTTCCTCGACAATCTGAACTCGCCCTTCGGCATGGCTTTGATCGATGACACGCTCTACGTCGCCAATACCGATTCCGTCTATGCCTATCCCTATGCGGACGGCGACACGAAAATCACTGCCGAAGGCCGCAAGGTTGCCAATCTTAACGCCAAGGCACCGAACAACCACTGGACGCGCGACCTGCTGGCCAGCAAGGACGGGAAATATCTGTACGTTTCGGTCGGCTCGAACAGCAATATCGGCGAGAACGGCATGGACATCGAAAAACAGCGTGCCGCCATCCTGCAGATCGAACTCGCGACCAACAAGAAGATCATCTATTCCGATGGCATGCGCAATCCCGTCGGCATGGCCTATCTGCCGGGCACCGACAAATTCTACACGGTGGTCAACGAGCGCGACATGCTGGGCAGCGACATGGTGCCGGACTATCTCACCGAAGCCCGCTGGGGCGCGCATTATGGCTGGCCGTGGCATTTCTGGGGCGGCTATGTCGACCCGCGTGTGGAAGACAAGAATCTCGATCATCGCCAATATGAGCGGCGGCCCGATTATGCGCTGGGCGCGCATGTTGCCCCGCTGGGCCTGGCCTTCACCCATGGTCAGGCGCTGGGCAAGCCCTTTGCCACCGGTGCGGTGGTGGCGCGGCATGGCTCGTGGAACCGCGAGCCGCTTTCCGGCTATGATGTGGTCTATGTCAACTTCAACCAGCGCGGCGAACCGGAGGGCAAGCCGGTCACGATATTGAGCGGATTTGTCGACGACGAAAAGGAGGCCCGCGGCCGCCCGACCATGGTTGCCTTTGACCAGAGCGGGGCGCTGCTGGTGAGCGACGATGTCGGGGGAATCATCTGGCGGGTGTCGCGCGCCGGCGCCGCCAAGCCGGAGGCAGCGACCAAGAAATAG
>CAWUKF010000153.1:0-6232 GCA_963922745.1 uncultured Sphingomonadales bacterium | reverse complement strand
CGCCCGCCAAGCCGGGCGGGGCTCTCGATCGGTGATTCCCTGGCCGCCACCTATGCCTGTCTCGGCGCGCTGATGGCGCTGCAGCACCGGCACAAGACCGGCGAGGGGCAGGTCGTGGATTCGGCGATCTACGAAGCGGTGCTCGCCAATATGGAATCGACCGTGGCGGAATATACGGTGGCCGGTCATATCCGTGAAAGAACCGGCTCAATCCTGCCGAAAATCGCGCCTTCCAACGTCTACCCGACCAGCGACGGCAGCGTCCTGATCGGCGGCAATCAGGACAGCGTCTGGAAGCGGATGGCGGCGATGATGGGCCGCCCGGAGCTGGGCGAGGATCCGCGCTATGCCACCCATATTGCGCGCGGCGAACATCAGGCCGAGCTGGATGCGCTGATCATGGAATGGACACGGACGATCAAGAGTCAGGACCTGCTCGACATGTGCGAAGACCATGGCGTGCCCGCCGGCAATGTCTATCGCGCCCCTGAAATGCTGGCCGATCCGCATTTTCAGGCGCGCGAGGCACTGGTCAAGGTGGACCATCCGCAGCACGAGAATTTCGTGATGCAGAATGTCACCCCCAAACTGTCCAAGACCCCCGGCCATATCGACAGCGTCGGGCCGGAGCTCGGTGCCCATAATGAAGCAATTTACGGCGAGTTGCTGGGCATGGACCGCGCCACCATGGCCGACCTGCGGGACCGCGGTATCATCTGACGGTCAGTCCGTATCGCTGCCTCTGGTGGCAAGATGAAAGCTGTGGAAGGCGCGCCTTATGTGGCTGGTCATCACCGCGCCGGCCCAGTCCTGGTCCCCGGCGGCAAAGGCCGCGATCAGCTCGTCATGATCCTTGGCCGACTGGATCAGGTCCTCGCCGGAATATTGGTTGGCGGTGCGCCGCACCACCGGCTGTTCGACCAGCGCCGGCAGCAGCTTGCTCAGCCGCGGTGACTGCGCATAGTCCAGGATCAGATCGTGAAACTGCCGGTTGGCTTCGAGAAAGGTCGCAACATCCGGCCTGGGTTTCTGCACCGCCCCGGTGAGCAGGTCGTTGACCTCGCGCAACCGTTTCAGGCCGCCGGCATCCATGCGCTGCGCCGCGCGCTCGGTGGCGTGGCATTCGAGCATCGCCCGCAAGGCAAACATTTCATCGATCTCGTCCTCCGACCAGTCCGCGACCGATAGCCGCTTGGAGGCGCTGCGCACCAGCAGCATCTCGTTTTCCAGCCGCTGCACCGCGTCGCGGACCGGCGTGCGCGAGACCCCGGCTATCTCGCACAGCAGCTCTTCGGTCAATTGCATACCCGGACGCGCTTCACCGTACAGGATGAAACTGCGGATTTTTTCGTAGGCGGTTTCGGACGCGCGGCTCATGCACCGGCTATTGGCGCAATAATCGGCTTTGGGCAAGTCTCCCGCCATTCGCCAGTTTCCGCTTGACGGACATGAATTGTATACAATATAAGATCAATCAAGGAGGTCCTCATCACTATGCCCGACCCGAAATTGCCATGAAGCGGATAAAAGTCATTGTCCCGATCCCAATGGACGACGCCGGGGTGGCCGCCCGCGCAGAACAATTGCCCGCGGATTTTGTCCGGCCCGGTTTCCAGCCCGAATTTGTTTCGGTCCCCTGGGGCGCAGCGCTCGGCGACAGCTATCACGATAGCTTGCTGATGGACTGGACGGTATTCCAGGCCGGCATCACCGCTGAAGAGGAAGGCTATGCCGGGGTGCTGATCGACACGGTCAGCGACAGCGGGCTGCGCGCGCTACGTTCGCGCCTCAACATTCCGGTCGTCGGACCGGGAGAGGCGGCCTTTGCGGCGGCGATGATGCTGGGCAAGAAATTCACGGTCCTCACCATGTGGCCCGAATGGTTTCCGCTCTACGAGAAAACGCTTACCGAATATGGCTGGTGGGACCGGGTCGCCTCGGTGCGTTCGATCAAGACCCGGCCCGATGTCACCGAATTGCTCGCCGGCAAGGAAGAGGTGATTTTCGACAAGCTCCGGCAAGAAGCGGTCCTGGCAATGGAAGAAGACGGTGCCGACGTGATCGTGCTCGGTTCGACAACGATGCACCAATCGGCCACTTATCTGGCCGACGCCCTGCCGATCCCGGTGATCAATCCCGGGCAGGTTGCCTATAAATTCCTCGAAACGCTGATCGAACTGGGACTGGTTCACAGCAAGAAGGCGTTCCCGGCTCCCGAAGTGCCGAAAGACGCGGAAATCAGAAAAGGATGGTATTGATGGCAGAATGGACCCCCGGCATGGCAGGGCAGGAGCCGCTGCCCTATCCCTTCTATATCGACATTGTGACCAAGCGCTATTTCGACGGCGTCGACAACAAGAACATGACTCAGGTGCTCAACTGCTTTGCGCCCGACGCGATTCTGCACGAGGCCACGTCCGACACCGTTCATAAAGGCCGCGACGCGATAGAGGCTATGTTCACCAAATTGTTCGCCGACTTTGAGCAGATCTGGCACGGCAATTTCGTCCTCACCGCAGATCCCGAAACGAACGCCGTCTGTTCCCAGTTCACCGTGCTGATCACGCCCAATGGCGGCGAGCAGCTGCGCTACGAGAATTGCAACCGCTTCTACTGCAAGGACCGGCTGTTCCAACATGTCTTCGTCTACATGAGCGGCGATAATCTGCTGAAAGAGGGAGACGCCTGATGCAATATGAACCCGGACTCTCTCGCGCAGAACTGATCGAGCTGGCGACCAAGACCTATTTCGGCAATGTCGATGCCAAAAATATGGACGCGACTCTCGCCTGTTTCCATGACGGCGCTCTGTTCTGTGTCCAGACCGCCTTCACCCGCCACAGCGGCAAGGATGAAATCCGCCGCATGTTCGAGGACTTTTTTGGCGCCTACGAGACCATTGTCCACCGCGACTTCACCTGTACCGTCGACGAGGCCAACGGCAGGATCGCGGCCAGCTTTGTCGCCGAGCTGACAGACGCCGACGGCGGGGTCACCCTGCTCAACAACACCAATTTCTGGCGCGTCCGGGACGGCAAATTTCAGGAAGTCTATGTCTATATGAGCGGGGCCAATGTGCTCGTTTAAATCCGTTTGACGGGTCAAGAGGCCCGCAAATCATTCCATCAGGGAAGGAATAAAAATGCGTCGCATCAAAACAGCTCTCTCGCTTTCAGCCGGATTGGCCGCGCTGGTCGGATTCAATCCCGTACTCGCCCAGGTCGGCGGCGAACAGGAAGCAAGCGAAAGCGGTGATCCCGATGTCATCATCGTCACCGCGCGGCGGCAGAACGAAGCGCTCGCCGATGTTCCGGCATCGGTCACGGTGTTCACCGAGGACATGCTCGACCGCACCGGCGTTCAGCAGGCGGATGAATTTGTCCAGCTGACCGCCGGCGTCACCATCGTCAGCGGCACAGCCGAAGCGGGCGACACCCAGATCAACATCCGCGGCATCAACGGAGCCCGCGACGCCGAAAGCTCGGTCGCGCTGGTCGTCGACGGCATTCTCAAGACCAACACCGCGCAGCTCAACCAGGATCAGGGCACGCTCCGCCAGATCGAAATATTGAAAGGCCCGCAGGGCGCGCTCTACGGGCGCAACGCTGCTGCCGGCGCGATCGTCATCCAGACCCTGAAGCCCTCGGACATCATGGAAGGCGGCGTCAAGCTGAGCGCTGCCGAAGACAATAGCTACAAGGCGTCGGCCTATATCTCCATGCCGGTCGGCGACAGCGCCGGCCTGGTCCTGTCCGGTTCCTACAACACCAGCGATGGCTTCTATCGCAACAGCTTCCTCGGCAATCGCAAGGTGGTCGACGACCAGGAAACATGGTCGGTCGACGGGCGCTTTGTCGCCGAACTGGGCGACGCGACCGAACTGGATGTGAAGGCGCGCTATGCCGATCTTTCCGGCGCCTCGATCAATTTCAACGCGGCCTTCCATCTGCCCAATTTTGCAGCCGTCGATCCCGCTTTTTTCGAAGATGTGAACGACCATCCGTTCAACTATTATTCCAATATCCGGCCGACCAACGACCAGACCACCTTCGAAACATCGGTCAAGCTGACCCATGAATTCGACGCGATGACGCTGACCGCCTGGGCGCTGTACAGTGATGTCGACCAGTCGCTGACTGCGGACGGTACCTCGGCGGACTTTGCCCGCTACACCTTCCCCGGCGCGACCCCGGCATCGGTGGCGGCCTCCAACAGCTGTTTTGCCTCGACCGCGGCGCTGACCGGCTTTCCGCTCAATGCACCCACTTTCATCGGCAACAATCCGATCCCGTTCATCTTCGACCCGGTTAACGGGTCTACCTTCGGACCCTATAGCCCGGTTACCTGCGACGGTACCCAGTATCAGATCCGCAACCAGACCGACATCAGCGGCGAGATTCGTCTGGCCTCGAATGGCGACGGGCCGCTCGACTGGCAGCTCGGCGTCTATTATCTCAATATCGATCGCGACGTTGGGGTCAGTCTCGGTGCTGATCTCGGCCAGGGCGTGATCCGCGAGCTGTACAACGATCCGAGCAGCAGCAACCCGACATCGCAGTTGTTCTTCGACAATTTCGGCACCAATGTCTACGCTGCCTTCGGTTCGATCGACTATGAGGTCGCCGACAATTTCGACGTCAGCCTGGCCCTGCGCTATGACATTGAGAAGCGCAAGGTATCGAACCGGGTGCCGTTCGTGACCGACCCAATCACTGGCGCGCCGATTAATCCAGGCCAGACCGGCGGCCCGATCCCGGACAAGAAGCAGACCTTCAAGGAACTGCAGCCGAAACTGTCGCTGCGCTATGGCCTGACCGACAATCTGAACTTCTACGCCAACTGGGGCATCGGGTTCAAATCGGGTGGCTTCAACAACCAGGGGTCGGCCGCAATCGTCGACCAGAATTTCAACCAGTTCATCGGCACCAATATCCTGATCAACGACAATTTCCGCAAGGAAACCTCCAGTGCGTTTGAAGCCGGTTTCAAGGGCTCGGCGGCGGATGGTGCGATCACCTTCGATCTCGCCGGCTATTATACCAAGGTCGACGACATGCAGTTCTTCGAATTTTTCGTCGGCTCCTTCGGCCTGCTGCGGGTGGTTTCCAATATCGACAAGGTTGATATCTATGGCGTCGAGCTCAACGCCAATGCAAAGATCGTCGAGGGCTGGAACATTTTCGGTTCGGTCAATGTCACCGAAAGCGAGATCAAGGCCAATGCCTCGCGCCCCTATACGGTCGGCAACAAGTCGCCGCATACCGCCGACTATACGATCAATCTCGGCACCCAGATGGTGGCGCCGATCGCCAGCAGTTTCGACCTGGTGATGCGCGCGGATTACCGGATCACCGGTCCGACCTGGTTCCACACCGTCCAGGACGACACCGGCCCGACCCTGTTCAGCGGGCTGCTGCCGGGATCTGCGCTGGCTCTCCCTGCCTTCGTCGGAGACAATGACACGTCGATCACCCAGCGCGATGCCTATGGCGTGCTCGACCTGCGCTTCGGACTGGAAGGCGACAACTGGAACATCACCGCTTTTGCCGACAATATGCTCGACAAGAAATATCTCAACGAGGTGATCACGGCGGTCGAGTTCGGCGGGTCGTTCGTCTCGCCGGGCGGTCGCCGGCGCCTCGGAGTCGAAGTCGGCTATAAATTCTGACGAACCGATCGCCGCTTGGCGGTGGTCAGCTACCCAGCGGCTCGTTGCCCAGCGCCAGATGCAGGTTGATGCGGTTCTCGAGACGCGCGCGCCGCGCCTCAATCGCGCGGGTCTCGGCGGCGATCGCCGTGGTCTGCGAATTGATCAGGTCGAATATCGTCGAGCGGCCATTGATATAGCGGCTGCGCGTCAGGATGACTGCGGCCCGCGCCTCTTCCGCTGCAGTGGCGGTCGCCTCGACCTGCCGGGCCAGCGTCGCTTCGGCATCGAGTCGGTTCTCCACCTCCTGATAGGCGTTCAGAGTTGCCTGGGCATAGTCGAACAGCGCCGAGCGCGCCTGCTCGCCTTGGCGGTCGGCCTCGGCGAGCAGGGCTCCCCCCCGGAACAGTGGCTGCAGCAGTCCCCCGGTGATCGCGCTGATATAGGTGCCCGGATCGAAAATATCCCCGAAATTGCCGGATGAGCTGCTCGCGTCGAACCGCAGGTTTAGTTGCGGGAACATCGCGTGGCGCGCCTCCGTGGCCCGGAGACCGGCGGCGGTTACCCGCTGTTCTGCGGCGATCA
>CAWUKF010000152.1:0-6240 GCA_963922745.1 uncultured Sphingomonadales bacterium | reverse complement strand
CTAGCTGATAGCTTCAGCCAGAACCGTCAGACCTTTTTCGTCCACCTGGGCAAATCCGCCCTGGACAGTGATTGTCTCCGGCGTTGCGCCTTCGCTGGCATAGATCAGCAGATCGGCATCGCGGATCGTCGACATCACGCCGGCGTGATTGGCAAGCACGCCAAAGTCGCCCTCGGTGCCGGGTACAACCACCATGAAGACATCTTCCGACCGGACGAGCTTTTCGGGGGTTACGAGTTCGAAATGTAGGTTTGCCATTGTAGTGCCTTTATACCGTTAGTCCTGAGCCTGTCGAAGGGCGTCTGTCAGTCAGCCGCACAATCCGACAGCTCAGTGCTAATGGATGTAAATTAAGCAGCTTCAGCCGCCATTTTTTTGCCCTTTTCAACGGCTTCTTCGATGCCGCCAACCATGTAGAAGGCGTTTTCGGGAAGATGGTCATATTCGCCCTCGACAACCGCCTTGAACGACTTGATCGTATCTTCCAGATCAACGAATTTTCCGGGGATGCCGGTGAAGACTTCTGCCACGTGAAACGGCTGCGACAGGAACTTCTGAATTTTCCGGGCGCGCTGCACGACCAGCTTATCTTCTTCGGAAAGCTCGTCCATGCCGAGAATGGCGATGATGTCCTGCAGCGACTTGTATTTCTGCAGTGTTTCCTGGACCGCACGCGCCGTATCATAATGTTCCTGGCCAACAACGCGGGGTTCAAGAACGCGCGAGGTGGAGTCGAGCGGATCCACAGCCGGGTAGATGCCGAGTTCCGAAATCGCGCGGTTTAGAACGGTGGTGGCGTCCAGGTGGGCAAAGGAGGTTGCCGGGGCAGGGTCGGTCAAGTCATCGGCAGGAACGTAAATCGCCTGAACCGATGTAATCGAACCCTTGTTGGTCGAGGTAATCCGCTCCTGCAGCGCGCCCATGTCGGTCGACAGGGTTGGCTGATAGCCCACAGCCGAAGGAATACGGCCGAGCAGTGCGGACACTTCCGACCCAGCCTGGGTGAAGCGGAAGATATTGTCGATGAAGAACAGAACGTCCTGGCCTTCGACGTCGCGGAAATATTCCGCCTGGGTCAGACCGGACAGAGCCACACGTGCACGCGCTCCCGGAGGTTCGTTCATCTGGCCGAAGACCAGCGCCACTTTCGAGCCTTCCGACTTCGGATTGCCGTCGGCATCCTTGGCGATAACGCCTGCGTCGAGGAATTCGTGATAGAGATCGTTACCTTCGCGGGTACGCTCACCAACACCAGCGAACACGGACGTACCACCGTGGCCTTTAGCGATGTTGTTGATCAGTTCCTGAATAAGCACGGTCTTGCCGACGCCAGCGCCGCCGAACAGGCCGATCTTGCCGCCCTTTGCATAAGGCGCGAGCAGATCGACAACCTTGATGCCGGTCACGAGAATTTCATTCTCGGTAGACTGGTCGACAAAGGCAGGTGCTTCCGCGTGAATAGGAGCAGTGGTCTTGTTACCGATCGGGCCGCGTTCGTCGATTGGCTCGCCGATCACGTTCATGATCCGGCCAAGTGTTTCGGGGCCAACCGGCATCATGATCTGGGCACCGGTGTCGGTGACTTCCTGACCGCGGGTCAGGCCTTCGGTCGCGTCCATGGCGATCGTGCGAACCGTGTTTTCACCGAGATGTTGTGCAACCTCGAGAACCAGCCGGTTGCCGTTATTGTCGGTTTCCAGAGCCGAGAGAATTGCCGGGATCTCGCTATCAAAGGTGACGTCGACAACAGCGCCGATGACCTGTGAAATGCGGCCTACATTTTTGGTTTTTGCCATTTTTCCGTTTCCTTGCGTACGTGCTTTAGAGCGCTTCAGCGCCAGCGATGATTTCAATCAATTCGGTGGTAATCGCGGCCTGACGGCTGCGGTTGTAGACGATCGTGAGGCTGTCGATCAGCTCGCCGGCATTGCGGGTCGCATTGTCCATTGCGGTCATCGACGCACCCTGTTCCGACGCGTTGTTTTCCAGCAATGCGCCAAAAATCTGGGTGGTCAGATTGCGCGGCAGCAGTTCGGCGAGAATTTCTTCCTCGTCCGGTTCATAATCGACTGCGCCCTCGGATTCCGACACCGCACCGTTCAGAACCGGTATCGGGATGATCTGCTGAACAGTCGGTTCCTGCACCAGCGCGGACTTGAACTTGCCGTAGAACAGGTGAGCAACGTCATATTTGCCCTCCTCGATCAATGCAGTGAGCTCGGCTGCAATTGCCTTGGCCTCTTCATAGCCGGGTGCCTTGACGTTCGACGTGTCGAAATGTTTCAGGATCATGCCGGGGTAGAAACGCTTGATGATCGGAATGCCCTTGCGTCCGATCATATAGAACAGAACCTTGTGGCCTTCTGCCAGAAGCTTTTCAGCCTTCAGCCGCGCTTCCTTGACGATATTGGCGTTGAACGCGCCGCACAGGCCGCGGTCCGACGTGGCCACGACCAGCAGATGGGTTTCCAGCTTGCCGGTACCGGCCAGCAGTTTCGACGAATTCTCGTCGATCGAAACCTTGGAGGCCAGGCTGCCCATCACCTTTTCCATGCGATCAGCGTAGGGACGCGCCGCTTCGGCCGCCATCTGCGCCCGGCGCAGCTTCGCAGCGGCCACCATCTTCTTGGCCTTGGTGATCTTCTGGGTCGACTTGACCGACGCGATCCGATCTTTCAGTTCTTTAAGACTGGCCATGTTTTCCTGTCTTACTCCGTTCTGCCGTTAGTGGTGAGCCTGTCGAACCACGCTTCTCTTTTCGATCAGCGCCCTTCGACAAGCTCAGGGCTAACGGTGTTTATCCAATCGTCCTATGCGAATGTTTTGCCAAATTCCGCCAGTGCCGCTTCGAGGGCAGCCTTGGTATCATCCGCCAGGTCACCGCTTTCACGGATCGTTTTCAGAATGTCGGCATGCTCGCTGCGCATATAGGCCAGCATCGCGGCTTCATAGCGAACCACATCGCTGGCTGCGACGCTGTCGAGATGGCCGTTGGTACCGGCATAGATCGAAGCGGTCTGTTCTTCGAACGGCAGCGGCGAAAATTGCGGTTGCTTCAGCAGCTGGGTGAGGCGTTCGCCACGGGCCAGCAACTTCTGCGTCGAAGCGTCCAAATCGGAACCGAACTGCGCAAAGGCCGCCATTTCGCGATATTGTGCGAGATCGAGTTTGATCGAACCCGAAACCTTCTTCATCGCCTTCGTCTGCGCGGCAGAACCCACACGAGACACCGACAGACCCACGTTAATGGCGGGGCGAATACCCTGGTTGAACAGGTCGGTCTCGAGGAAGATCTGGCCGTCGGTGATCGAGATCACGTTGGTCGGGATATAGGCGGAAACGTCGCCAGCCTGGGTTTCGATGATCGGCAGGGCGGTCAGCGAACCGGAACCATTGGCTTCGTTCATCTTCGCGGCACGTTCGAGCAAACGACTATGCAGATAGAAAACGTCGCCAGGATAAGCTTCACGTCCTGGAGGACGACGCAGCAGCAGGGACATCTGGCGATAGGCCACAGCCTGCTTGGACAGATCGTCATATACGATACAGGCGTGCATGCCGTTGTCGCGGAAATATTCGCCCATCGTCACACCGGTATAAGGTGCGAGATACTGGAGCGGCGCAGGCTCGGACGCGGTTGCAGCAACCACGATCGAATATTCCATTGCGCCATTTTCTTCGAGGCTCTTGACGATCTGGGCAACCGTCGAGCGCTTCTGGCCGACTGCAACATAGATGCAGTACAGCTTCTTGCTCTCGTCGTCGCCGGCGTTGACCGTCTTCTGGTTGATGAACGTATCGATCGCGACAGCGGTCTTGCCGGTCTGACGGTCACCGATGATCAGCTCGCGCTGGCCGCGGCCAACAGGAACGAGAGCGTCGAGCGCCTTGAGGCCGGTCTGAACCGGTTCGTGCACCGATTTACGCGGGATAATGCCCGGCGCCTTGACTTCCACCCGGCTACGCTGCGTGGTCTTGATCGGGCCCTTGCCATCAATCGGATTGCCGAGGCCGTCAACGACGCGACCGAGCAGTTCCTTGCCGATTGGAACGTCCACAATCGTGCCGGTCCGCTTGACGACATCGCCTTCCTTGATTTCGGCGTCCGAGCCGAAGATCACGACGCCGACATTGTCGGCTTCGAGGTTCAGGGCCATGCCCTGGATACCGTTGGAGAATTCGACCATCTCGCCGGCTTGCACCTGGTCGAGGCCGTGGATACGGGCGATACCGTCACCGACGGCGAGCACGGTTCCAACTTCGGAAACCTGGGCTTCATTGCCAAAATTGGCGATCTGGTCCTTGATGACCTTTGAAATTTCTGCGGCGCGAATATCCATGTGTATCTTCCTTTAGCCCTTCATGGCCTGCGATAGGGTGTTCAAACGGGTTTTAATCGAGCTGTCGATCATCTGGCTGCCGATCTGTACGACCAGCCCGCCCAGGATGGACGAATCGACGGCGGTGGAAACGCTGACATCGCTTCCCACACGTTTCTTGAGCTGCGCCTTGAGCGCTTCAATCTGCTTGTCATCCAGCGGGTGCGCGGATGTGACTTCGGCGGTGATTTCGCCGCGATGATCGGATGCCAGGGTCGAAAAGGCGCGAATGACGGCCTGAATCTGGTCGAGCCGGCGATTGGCTGCGAGCACGCCAAGCATATTGGTCGACAATGGGTCGAGGCTGAGCGCCTTGGCTGTGGCCGCAATAGCCTTGCCGGCATCTTCACGGGACAGGACGGGGCTGCTGGTGAGAGCCCTCAGGTCATCCGATTCGGCCATGGCGGCGCTCAGTGTGTCGAGGCTGGCCTGCACCGCGTCGATGCTGTTATTTTCTTTTGCAAGCGCGAACAATGCGGTGGCGTAACGCCCCGCTAAACTCGCCCTGATGCCGCTGGAATGATCCACGCGTTTGCTTCTCCCTGACCGTCAAATTAGTCTGAAAACCGTTCATGAAATGGTCCGCTTAATGGCCGGAAATCCTGCGATTCCGCCCACGGATGCGCGGCGTCTAGCAACCATTTTGCTGCGATGCAAGATGGGTTTGGGAATCATTTTTGAGAAAGGGAGAAACAGCGGATTTCGGTGATTTCCGAATATCTCCTGCGATAAATTGCTTTGACCGCAAGATACGGGAAGCGGGCCTCCCGTTCCCCGCCTATTGACCGGCACATCACATATCGGAGCGGAAAATATGACCTATCAAATAACTGGGATCGACCCCAAGAAACTGAAAAATGTCGCGAATGCGCCGGGAACGGTCCGGGTTCGGGCGACAGGCACGCCGGGTTTCCCCTGTCGAGTGACGCTGGAAGATGCTGAACCGGGCGAGGAATTGTTGTTGTTCAACCATGTGTCGCACGACGTGGATTCACCCTACCGGAGCAGCTATGCCATATATGCACGTCCCGGTGCCAAGGTCGCTGCGAGATATAGGGACGCTATTCCGCCGATATTCGCGGGTCGCCCGCTGGGCATGCGGGCCTTCGGCATCGACGCCATGCTGAAAACGGCAAGACTGGCGATGCCGGGGGAAGCGGACAGCATGATCCGCCAGTTGTTTGAGCTGGAGGACGTTGCCTATATAGATGTCCATAACGCGGCGCACGGCTGTTTCGCTGCGCGAGTGGAACGTACATGATGGCAACCGTTCGCAAATCTGTCGAAATCGACCTGGAGGCCGAGCTGATATGGGACGCGGTTCGTGATGTCGGCCAGCTCCACACCAGGGTCGCGCCGGCCATGGTAACGGATTGCCGCCTGAACGCCGACGGTACGGAGCGGATCGTCACGTTCGCCGATGGGACGGTTTTGCGGGAAACCATCATAGCGATCGACGACAGCCTGATGCGGTTGGCATGGTCCGCAACGGCCCCGTCGCTGACGCATCACAATGGTGCGATGGAGATCGTGCGCCTCGCAGAGGGCAAATCCTCGGTCAGCTGGACCGCAGATGTGTTGCCGCATGCGGCCGCGAACTCTATGAGTGCTGCGATCAGGATGGGGCTGGCGACGATGAAGGCCCATCTGGAAAAAGCGTCGTCATCTGAGGCGGTTGAAAAATGAAACTTTCGGAAGAGTGGGCCTGGGATGCATTCATGCGCCGCGATCGCCGGTTTGACGGGCAATTTGTCGGTGCGGTCAAGAGCACCGGTATCTTCTGCAAGCCCAGCTGCCCCGCTCGCCACCCGCGTCGCGAGAATGTGGAATTTTTCCGGACCTGCGAAGAGGCGCGGGCATC
>CAWUKF010000151.1:0-6300 GCA_963922745.1 uncultured Sphingomonadales bacterium | reverse complement strand
GCAACCGCTGACGCTGCAACCGCCGAAGCTGCTCCTGCAGACGAAGCTGCTGCACCTGCAGAAGCCGCTACCGAGTAAGCTCGCGCGATCTGATATTCCCTTTGGGGAACTAGAGGAGGGTCAACCGGGAAACCGGTTGGCCCTTTTTTTTCATCTGCCGGGAACCAATGTCTGCGGGCGCGGTTGATGTGCCTGAGGAGCCCTTCATTCGCTCCTTCAAATAAGCGAGGGATTACTATGCGTAAATTGATGATTTTGACCGCTTCCACTGCTGCCTTGGCGCTCAGCGCCTGTGCACAGGAAGATACGAGCGGCGCCGAAACCCAGACCGAAGTTGAAGCCCAGAAGGCTGAAATGCAGGCGGATCAGCTCGACGAAGCTGCCGACAATGCAACGACCGAAGCTGGCGAAGACATGATGGAAAACAAGGCTGACGCCATGGAAGACAAGGCTGATGCCCTGGAAGACAAGGCCGACGCTGAAGAAGGCGTTCTCGCCCAGTAATCTTCAACCCGATCACGAATTCCCTTTGGGGAACTAGAGGAGGGTCAACCGGGCGACCGGTTGGCCCTTTTTCTTGTCTGTGCACTGTTCATTCAGAATTAAATCCCTATATAGGAAGCGTCCGTTTCGACGGACTATGGTGATAAATGATGGCGTGTAATAGACACTACGGACCCGGGGGCAGTACCCGGCGGCTCCACCATTTCAGGCGATTTGCAGCAGTGCGGAGCGCCTTTGTTGATGGGGCCGAACTAGGATCGACGGGTGTTCAAAGGCGCAATTTTTACCCGGCCTGAGTATGCCGTGATTGCTCAAAACCTATAAGTGCAAACGATAACGAAGCACTCGCTATTGCTGCCTAACCCATTGACCTCACGGTCATAAGTTAGAAAGCTACGCGCGGTTGAACCCACCGGGCAACAGAAGGGAATTCAGCGGTTTGGAAGGCGCCGGGCAACAGAAGCCTTCCACTTTCCACACATTTGGGAGTCGGGCGCGCTTCGGCGTGAATGGCCCGCTCTGTTCAGTAGTCGGAGCTGTAGATGCGATTGAGCTCGATCGCCTCGATCATCTTCGCGCCGGCCATGAAGACCGCGCCGGTCGCGGCCAGGAACAGTATTTTCCCGCCCCAGCCCGGATATTGCACCAGATAATGCTGGCCCCGGGCAACCGCACCGGTGGCAAGCGCATAAGTGATGAGAAAAGCCTCAAATTTGGTCTTGATGACAAATAGCCGTTTGATTTTTTTCCACATGCCAAGATAATAGCAAGGCCCATGCCAAGTGCAGAAAACCGGCATTTGCGAAAATCAAATATGGTAAACTGTAAGTTAACCCGACAGCTGCCGTGCGATTCAGCGGTCCAGTTCTGACAACTGGCAGAGCGCCAGAAGCCGATTTCTGGCCTCGTGGATAGCGGCGACCATCTCCGGATCGGACAGCTGTCCGGGATGGATCGATTCCGGCCAAAAATTCTCGACGGTTGCGGCAATCTCGTCCAGCTTTTCGGATGTGGCCATGAACCGCTCGTCAACCCTCGCGGGATCGGCGACGACGCGCAGCCGCAGACAGGCCGGGCCGCCGCCATTGGCCATGGACTGGCGGACATCGACCGGGCAGAGCTGCCGGATCGGTCCATTGCCTGCCACCAGGTCAGTCAGATAGCGCCAGACCGCATCATTTTCGCGTGCCTCGCTCGGCAGGATCAGCGCCATGCCGTCACCCTTGGGAAGCGTGACCAATTGGGCGTTGAACAGATAGGATTTGATGGCATCCGCCAGGCTGACCCGGTCGGCGGGTACGATGATGATCTCCGCGTCCGGCATGGCGGACCGGATCGCATCATACAGCGCGTCGGGCTGCTCGAAGGCCTGTTCATGGGTGAACAGGACCCGCTCATTGGCCACGGCCACGACATCGTTGTGAAAAGCGCCTGCCGCAATCGCGATTTCCGCCTGCTGCGCAAAGATCGTCCGGTCCGGATTCAGACCATGTTTGCGGGCAACGGCTTTGCTGGCCTCGATATGCTGACGGGCGGGAAACGGGCCGCCACTCTTGCCATAGACAAAAATCTCTATGCCCGGGCTGCGATGACTGGTGCACAGTCGCATATGATTGGCCGCGCCTTCGTCCCCGAACGGCGACGGTAAAGGCGCATGCACGGAAAAATGATCGCTGTCCGCAAAGGCCAGCCTGAGCTGGGCCAGCGTACCCGGCCATTCGTGGCTCCGGTGCGGCATGGTCTGCAGATTTGCGACCGTGAGATGGCACTTGCCGTCCCCGGCGTCCGCCGCGGGTGATACGGTCGCGGCATTCGCCGCCCACATGGAAGAGGCAGAAAAGGCCGCCGCGCGCAGATGCGGCTCGGCATCTGCTGCGGTTGTCCCGAGGCTCGCCAGCCAGTCCTGATTGGGCCGGTCCAGTGGCATGAAAAACCCCTGTGCCAGCCCGAGATCCAGATTATGCTGCATTTTGGCAATACCCTGGAGGGCTGCCTCTCTGGGATAGGCGGTTTCGCCAGCATGGGTCGACGATGCGATATTGCCCACGCTCAGCCCGGCATAATTATGACTCGGTCCGATAATGCCATCGAAATTGATTTCGACCAGCGCGTTCATCGCGGAACATGCCGGATCACGTCACCGATCCCCAGACCAAGATTCTCTGCCGCTTGCCGGTCGACCGCCACGCCTTCAGCCGTTTCCGTGATCATGGCATAGGTCGCCTGGAATGTCTCCAATGCTCCGGTCGAGATGATGGACTTGACGTCGCCGTCGCCAATTTCCGTGATCGCCGCGGATTTCGAATTGCGGATGCTGGTCACGTCATTGGTCTTGGCGACCATCGTCGGCCCGCCGTCGAAAATATCCACATAGCCATCATAGGAGAAATTTTCGTTTTCCAGCATCCGCATCGCCGCCCGCCCGCTGGTATGCGGCACCCCGATCACGGTCCGCGCCGATTCGCTCAGCATCGCGGTATAGATCGGATGTTTCGGCATCAGGTCGGCGATGAACTGGTTGCCGTGAATGGCGTTGAAATAATCTGCTTCCTGAAAGCTCATGCCGAAGAAGCGGCCGGCGAGGCCATCCCAGAAAGGGGAGCCGCCCGCCTCGTCGATCACGCCGCGCAATTCCGCGAAAATCTTGTCGCCGAACCGCTCACGATGTTCCTTGATAAACAGATAGCGGCTGCGCGCCAGCAACATGCCGAGACCACCGGCGCGCTCTCCCGGATGAAGGAACAGGCCACCGACTTCGCTGGCACCTTCCAGATCGGTAACCAGGCTCAGCATCTGGGCGCTGAACGTGCGTTCCAGTTCCTTGCTGGTTTGCGAGAGGGTGCTCAGGCGATAGGAATAGAAGGGCCAGGTCTGCCCGACCTTGGTGAACAGCTGCGACGTACCGCGGACCGCTCCAGTTTCGATATTTTCCAGCACCATGATGAACAGCTCGTCGCCATGGATATTACTCTTATTCTGGTAGGCGCGTTCGGACCGTTCCAGCTTCTGGGTCAGCGAACCGCGGTCCGCCGGCAGGTTGGTAAAGCCGCCGCCGGTCAGTTTGGCCATTTCGTACAGATGCTGCAGATCGTCAATCCGCGCTGCGCGTATCCGGAAACTCATAATCCTCCCTTTTCGGCAATTCGCATGATCGTCAGCGCCGACAATTGTGTCCGTTCAACCAGACTTTCGGTAATCAGATATTCGTCGGAACTGTGGATCGCTCCGCCTCTGACCCCCATAGTATCGACCACGGGGATGCCGCAAGCCGCGATATTATTGCCGTCGCAGACGCCGCCGGTGCCGCGCCAGTTGATATCGAGGCCAAGCTCGGTCCCGCATTGCTTTACCAGGCCAAAAAGCTTTGCTGCCTGCGGATCGATTGGCTTCGGTGGTCGGCCAAAGCCACCATGGCAATGGATAGCGAGGTCGTGTGACGTGGCGAGGTCCTTTACCAGCCTGTCGAGTGCTTGCTGCGCTTCTGTCTGGTCCTCAAGTGATTTCGGACGGAAATTTACCCGCAATATGGCATGATCGGGCACCGCATTGTTCGGACCTCCGCCGTCAATCTTCGCCGGATTGACGCTCAGCCCTTCGCGGTGCAGCGCTTTCAGTTGCAGGGCCATGTCGGCCGCCGCGATCAATGCATTGCGCCCTTCGTCCGGATTGCGACCGGCATGGGCACTCTTGCCGGTGAAGATGATCGAAAAATTGCCGCTGCCACCGCGTTCGCCCGCCAGCGTACCGTCGGGCAGGGCAGGCTCATAGGTGAGGGCTGCCGTCTTGCCCTTGGCCAGCCGCTCGATCAGCGCAGCCGACGAGCCGGAACCCACTTCCTCGTCGCTATTGATCATCACGTCATAGCCAATATGGCTGGCATATTCGCTTTGCTCAAGCAATTGCAGCGCGCCCAGCATGACCGAAATTCCGCCTTTCATATCGGCCAGACCCGGGCCGTTCAGCACGCCGGCTTCCAGTTCGACGATCTGCTGAAAGGCATGATCGGCAGGAAAGACCGTATCCATATGGCCTGTCAGCAGGATGCGGACCGGTGCTTCGGGGCGAACCGACACCACCAGATGCTGTCCGCGCTGGACCTGGTCAACCGAGCCGTCTGGTCGCACCGCCTCTACCGGCTGCGGATCAACCAGATGCGTTTCGCCGGGTAGAATGGCAAAAGCGTCCGCCAGCATGGCGGCGACGGTCTCAAGACCCGCAAGATTGGTGGTGCCACTATTGATCTTCGCCCATTCCACCGTTCGCGGCAACAGGGGCAGGGCGCTCGCGCCTTCAAGCGCCGAATGATCAGGACGGGAATCTGCTTTCATCTGAAACCGATAGCATTTGTCAGCGGTCCATGCCACCCGCTGTGGCCGGAAAAAGCCTGTCCTACACCGGCCCGGTTCCTTATGGTCGCGATACAGGGTCGTCTTGGGCGACCCCATCCCTTTCGCAGGAGTATCGGTTATGCACGCCAAGATTATTCGGACCAGGTACAGTTCCGAAAGGGATGTCAAAATCCGTTCTAATATTCTGGAATTTTTGAATATTTTTACGTTATCAAGGCGATGATGAGGCGGGGCCGCAAAGTTTCTTTGAACACTGTAAAGTTTGTCAAGATCGTCGTCGGCGTAATCCTTTTCGGCCCTCCCATTTACAGGGCCAAAAAGAGTAGCCATATACGGCAGCGATTCCTCCCCGGAAAATTTTGAAAGCCCGTAGCGTACCCGTTACGCTCCGCATGAATGCATTTGAATGAGGAAATATTATGTCGGAATATGTCAGCCAGAACGGCGTCCAGATCGCACAGGAGCTGTTCGACTTCGTCAATGACCGCGCCTTGCCCGGAACCGGCGTGGACGGCGCGAAATTCTGGGCCGGATTTGCCGACCTGCTCGGCAGATTCGCGCCGCGCAACGCGGAGCTGCTGGCCAAGAGGGGAAAACTGCAGGCTCAGATTGATGCTTGGCACCTCGATCGCAACGGGCAGCCGATTGATCAGACGGAGTATCAGTCGTTTCTGAAGGACATCGGTTATTTGGTTGAAGAACCCGCCTCTTTTTCCATTGCGACGGAGAATGTGGATCCGGAAATAGCGACCATGGCGGGGCCGCAACTGGTGGTGCCATCGCTCAACGACCGCTTTGTCCTCAACGCTGCCAATGCACGCTGGGGCAGCCTCTACGACGCCTTTTACGGCACCGATGCGCTGGATGCGCCGGCAGCGAAACCGGGCGGCTATGATCCGGATCGGGGTGCGCACGTTATCGAGGCGGCCAAGGCCTTCCTCGACGAAGCGGTGCCGCTCGAAACCGGTAAGTGGGCCGATCTTACCGACGTGAAGGAAAACGGAATACCGCTCAAAAATCCGGCGCAATATGTCGGGAAAAGCGACAAGGGCTGCCTGTTCCGCCACAATGGCCTGCATATCGATGTGATCTTTGATGCCAACCATCCGATCGGCAAGGACGATCCCGCCAATATCGCGGATGTTGTGCTGGAGTCGGCGCTCACGACGATTATCGACATGGAAGACTCCGTTGCCGCAGTCGATGCCGAAGACAAGACGCTGGCTTACAGCAACTGGCTCGGCCTGATGCGCGGCGATCTCGATGCATCGTTCGAAAAGGGCGGCAAGACTGTCGAACGCAAGGCGAACCCGGACCGCGATTATATCGATCCTGACGGCAAGCCGTTTTCCTTGCCGGGTCGCAGCCTGATGTTCGTCCGCAATGTCGGCCATCTGATGACCAATCCCGCCGTTCTGCTGGCCGATGGCTCGGAAGCGCCGGAAGG
>CAWUKF010000150.1:0-6303 GCA_963922745.1 uncultured Sphingomonadales bacterium | reverse complement strand
CTGCATTGTCGCTGCCGAGAGCCACCGCGTCGACGCCATCGGCTACTGCGCCGCCGCCAACCGCGACCGAGCCATCGCCAGTGCCATTTGCGCCTATCCCGCATTCCAAAGTATTGACAGGGTCATCCGCATTGCCAAGGATCCCGTCCGGTCCTGGATTGCTGTTGCATGGTGCGGTCGCGTCGGCCCATGCCGGACTGGCGAGCGCAATCGCACCTGTTGCCGCTGACACCATAATCGCCCGGCTGAAAAATCTGTTATGCTTTGACATTGAAATCCCCTTCATCTTGCTAACGCGACCGCAAATGGTCGTACGCGGATGAAGGGACGAAGGCGGACGCAGAAAAGACGCACCGATGGCAAAATAAATTTCTCGACCGGGTCTCGGGAGCAAAATGGCGGCCTCGTCTGTTGAGCGAGAAAGGGCGACCGCCAAACCCTTTCCGGTCCTGCTGCTCGGAACCATCCTGACGGGCACGGCCCGCAGGGGAGGATGGCTCAGGGCATGACGACGGCGTCGATTTCGTGGATGACTCCGTTGGACTGCATTACATCTGCAATAGTGATATTGGCGGTACCGCCCTTTGTGTCGGTCAGCATCCAGCCGCCGGTGGGTGATTTGGAAACCGTCAGTTTGGCACCTTCCACGGTGGTCAGCTGGGCCTTGCCGCCCATCATTTTCGCCTTGGCAGCGAGGTCGGCAGCCGTCAGCCGTCCGGGAACAACATGATAGGTGAGAATCTTGGTCAGGGTCGCCTTGTTTTCCGGCTTGAGCAACGTCGCAACGGTGCCATCTGGCAAGGCATCAAACGCAGCATTGGTCGGTGCAAAAACCGTAAATGGTCCGGGACCGGAGAGCGTGTCAACCAGTCCTGCTGCCTGCACGGCGGCGACCAGCGTGGTATGGTCAGCCGAATTGACGGCATTTTCGACAATATTGCGGGTCGGATACATGGCCGCGCCACCGACCATCGGGTTGCTTGTGCCAGCGACAGAGGCCCCAGAATTAATCTCGCCACCGCCCTGGTCGGACATGGTACAGGCTGAGAGCGACAGGGCCAGAGCCAGAAGGGGGAGGGCAGGCGAGGAGAGAGATCGGAATGTCATAGAGAGTCCTTTCGGTGCAATGGATTGATTGCGGCGAACCGGAAATCTGTTCCGGATCACGGGCAGCTACGCAACCAGTCGCGGATTGGACGCAAATTTTCTTAAATTTTGGAAATTGTAGCCGTTGCCAGGATCGGGGTCGTAGGGGCCTCGAACGGCGCTCCCGCCGGATCTTCCATGGTCAGGGCCAGCAGCGATCCGGCCTGGACAAAGGACCGGACTGCGGGATCGACATGGATCGATCCGGTTCCGTTGGTCGGCAATATGCCGACGGCTCGCGGTGTTCCGTCGGCAGGGACTACCCACAATACCGGCGCACCCTTCGCTGAATCGAGGCCGGCCGTACTCACGTTCAATTCGCCTGTTTCGGGGTCAAAACGGGTGGCAACCGAAAGCCCTGCCTGTTCGCCTGAAAGCTGGGCGATGATCTGCGCCGATGCCAGCTGTTGCACGGGGCTTTCAGGCGTTACAGGATCGGGCCGGATCACGAGCGCCAGCGCCAGTGACGCTGCGATCGCGCCAGCCGCGAGGGCCCCCCTGCGCCAGCGGTTCAGACGGGTTCGGAAGGATATCCTGGAGATATTGTCGCCGGGAAGTTCGGAGGTGCGGATATCGAGCCGTTCATTGATCTTTGGCCAGATATGATCCGGCGCGGCGCGCGGCGGGATCAGGTCGAGCAGGGGAGCCAGCCGCTTTTCCCAGGCGTCCACGTTTCGCCGGAAATCCTCGTCGGACAGCCGCAGGCGCAAGGCGGTGGCCAGGTCGCCGCCTTCCAGCAGACCGAGCACCAGCTCCGCCGCCATCTGCTCGGATTTTTCCAGTTCTTCGGGCAGATCAACCATCTTCGAGGCACTTTTTCAAACTCATCAGGCCTCGCCTGATCCGGCTTTTCATGGTGCTCAGCGGCACCTCGATCTTCTTCGCGAGCTCGGCATAGGTATGTCCGCCAAAGAACGCTGACCGGATCGGCTTGTTCTGCTCTTCATCGAGTTGTTCGAGACAATTCATGATCTGCGCCTTCAGCTGCTTTTCTTCGATCACGGTATCGCTCAAAGGTGCGTCGTCGGCTATGAATTCGGTCACAGCCTCGTCAGTAAAGTTTTGCCGTCCATTTTTTCGCAGCCAGTCGATCGAGGCGTTCCGGGCGATAACCGCCAGCCAGGAAATCGGGCTATATCTTCCCGCCTGATATTGATCGGCCCGGTGCCAGACTTTGATATATACTTCCTGCAATACGTCCTCCGCTGCGCTTCTGTCTCCACAGATACGAAGGCATATTCCAAATAGTTTCGATGAGGTCAGCTCATAGAGCTTTTCGAGTGCCGCGCGGTCGCTATTTGCAACCCGCGACATGATTTCGAGCAGCGATTCCTGATCAGTCTTGGTGTCTGTTCCCGAAATTTCGTTCGCTCCCTTGCCATCTAGATGGGTGTAATTTTCGATCCTTGCAATAACTTGTTGCTCTAATGGCCATTTTTTTCAAACAGATGACCGATTAGCGGGCGTTGGCCGTCAAATTCCCGCTATCGCGCCGGAAACCAGTTTCCTTCGAACAGCACGCCATCGATCTGAACCTGCTGCAGATTCGCTGCCCCACCGGTATAGGGGTCACGATCCAGCACCGTGAAATCAGCCTTCTTGCCGGTCGCAATACTTCCGACCATCGCGTCCAGCCCGATGACCTGCGCCGCTTCGATGGTGATCGCTCGCAGCGCCTTGTCGAGCGACAGTCGTTCCTCCGGTGCCTTGACATTGCCGTCGAGGGTGATCCGGTTGCTCGCCACCCACGCGAGATAGAGCGGGTCGATCGGCGCCATGTTGAAGTCGCTGTGCAAGCCGAGCGGTACGCCCTTGCGCTCAAGCGAGCCGAGTCGGCTCATCTGCGCCGCGCGGTCTGGGCCCATGCCGGTCCTGGCATAGGCATCGCCGAGGATGCGGATATAGTTGGGCTGCGCCGAGACATAGAGGCCCATCTCGCCGATCCGCCGGTTCTGCGCCTCGGTCGAATAGCCGAGATGCTCCATCACGATGTGCTGGCCGTTGCGGGGAGCAAGCTTCTCCGAAATGCCGAGCACCACGTCGAGGCCCTTGTCGCCGTTGACATGGGTGTGCAGATTCCAGCCCGCATTCCAGAAGCGCTCGGTCTGCTTTTGTAGCTCCTCCGGTTCGGTCAGCCACTTGCCTTCGTGGCCGTCGCTGTAGCCGGGCGGGTTCATCTGCATATACTGGGCGAAAAAGGCGCCGTCGGCGAACAGCTTGACCCGGTTGGAGAAGAAGAATTTAGGGCTGTCATATTGCGCCTTCATCTCGCCCAGCCAGGCATTGGGATCGCCGGTAACCAATGGCGCCACGGGAATGGCGAGGATGCGCGATGGCGTCGTCGGCTGGTCGTAGAGACTTTTGAACAGCTTCGACTCCATCTCCGGCCCGCCAAAGCCGCCAAAGGCAAGGTCGGCACTGGTGGTCACCCCGTTCTCCAACATCATCTGGCGCATGTCGGTCAGGCCCTGTTGGATTTTGGCGGGTGAAAACAGATAGGGGCGGAGCTTTTCGATGCCGCCGAACAGCGCGGTTTCGTGGATGATACCGGTGGCGAAATCGGCATGCGCCGGGTCGATCGTCGGCTTGTCGAACTCGGCAGTAAAGGCTTCCTGCGTGCCGATGCCGAGCAGGTCCAGCGCCTTGCTATTGGCGATGATCTCATGGAAGCTGCGCTGCCAGATCACCACTGGCCGGTCGGGGGCAATGCGGTCCAGTTCGGCCCGGTCCATGTCGCCGTGGAACAATTTGTGATGGCCCCAGGTGATGAACAGCTTGTCCTGGCTCTTCGCCAGTTCCTCGCGCAGGCGCTGCTCATATTGCGCCTTGCCGCGGGCGGCCGGATAGGTCTTGCCGGGCAGTTGCCACTCCTCCGGACTGATGAACGGGATCGGCAGCATCATGATTGTCTGCATCGGATGGACATGCGGCTCGATAAAGCCGGGCATCAGGATGCGCTTGGCAAATTGCCGATCAACGGTGACCTTGCGATCTCTCGTCCATGCTTCCAATTCTTCCAGAGTCTGGCCGAGGCCAAGGATGATGCCGTCGGCCGTGGCAACGTAGCGCGCCTCGGGATAGCCCGGTTCCATGGTGATGATCTTGGCCGCTTCAAAGATCGTCACTTCGGGATAGGGAAGACTGGCCGGTGCCTCTTCGGCGTGCGCGCCACTGGCCAACAGCAGTGCCAAAGCCGCCCCGATGGACGATATGATTTTCAGCATGTCTCTCTCCCCCTGATGAGCGGAGGTTATGCGCTTGGCTCTGCCTTGGCAACTGCCAGCTTGCTGGCCCTGACATGCTCGCGCCAGGCGATGAACAGGCCGGAGCCGATGATGATCGGCGCACCGATCCAGATCGACAGGCCGGGATATTGTCCAAACAGGACGATTCCGAACAGCGTCGCCCAGATCAGCGCACTATAGTCCATCGGCACGATCGTGGAAACCGGCGCATAGCGCAGCGACTGGGTGATGCACAGCTGTCCAAGCGCACCAAAAATGCCGATGCCGAGCAGAAAGCCCCACGTTTGCGCGTCATGTCCGCCGCCATAGATGAAGGCGCAAATGGTGAGTACCGGCAGGGTGTAGACGGAGAACCAGAAGATCGTGACGATACTGGTCTCGGTGCGGCCCAGCATCCGGATCACTAGCGTCACGGCAGCCGTGACCAAGGCACCGGTCAGGGCGACTGCAGCACCGAAGGCAGGGATCAGTGTCCCGCCTGGCCGGACCACAATCAGTACACCGATAAAGCCGATCAGGATCGCCGACCACCGCCGGATACCGACTTTCTCGCGCAGAATCAGCGCTGCAAACAGCGTCGCAAAAATCGGCACGGTAAAACTGATCGTCGTGGCATCGGCCAGCGGCAGCAGCGTCATCGCCCAAAAATTGAGGCCCATTGCGAAAATACCGAGCACTGACCGCAGGATGTGCAACCGGTGTTTGTCCGAGACGATCGATGGCCAGCCAAGCTGGCTGCGCCAGATCAGCACGCAGATCAGCGGCATTGCCGTCAGCTGCCGGTAGAACAGGCTCTCGGTGACATGGACGCCGTGCTGGCCGGCGAGTTTGACAAAGGCAAACATGATGCCGAGCGATAGCATCGCGCCAAGCCTTGTGAGGATTCCGGCCATCGGCCGGTTCTGCCCGGCGGCGCTCTCATCGCTCACGCAATATTGCCATAAAAGATAGGGTGACAGCGGTTGTGCATTGCGTCGGTAAATAGCATATAGCCCGCAAAAGCAATCAGGAGTCTTTCAATGCGCACCGTTACCCATGTCTTGGCTTCCGGAGGAACCGCAACCGCGGCTCGCCAGAGCGATATTTTCGACCCCAATAATGGTGGAATCCAGGGGAAAGTCGATCTGGGCGATGCCGCTCTCCTCGAAACCGCGGTGCAGGCCGCCCTTGCTGCGCAGCCCGAATGGGCCGCGACCAACCCGCAGCGCCGCGCCCGGGTGATGTTCAAGTTCAAGGAATTGGTCGAGGCGCATATGGACGAGCTCGCCGAACTGCTGAGCCGCGAACACGGCAAGGTAATCGCCGATTCCAAGGGCGACGTGCAGCGCGGGCTGGAAGTGATCGAATTCTGCTGCGGCATTCCGCATGTTCTGAAGGGCGAATATACCCAGGGCGCAGGCCCCGGCATCGACGTCTATTCGATGCGCCAGCCGATCGGTATCGGCGCCGGCATCACTCCGTTCAACTTCCCCGCCATGATCCCGATGTGGATGTTCGGTCCGGCGATCGCGACCGGCAATGCCTTCATCTTGAAACCGTCCGAACGCGATCCTTCGGTTCCGGTACGGCTGGTCGAACTGATGCACGAAGCTGGCCTGCCCAAGGGCATTCTGCAGTGTGTGCACGGCGACAAGGAAATGGTCGACGCGATTCTCGATCACCCGGAAATCGGCGGCATCAGCTTCGTCGGCTCCTCCGATATAGCCCATTATGTCTACCAGCGCGGCGTCGCCGCCGGCAAGCGGGTGCAGGCGATGGGCGGCGCGAAGAACCACGGCATTGTGATGCCCGACGCGGATATGGACCAGGTCGTCAATGATCTGTCCGGTGCCGCCTTTGGTTCGGCAGGGGAACGCTGCATGGCACTGCCGGTTGTGGTGCCGGTCGGTGAAGATACGGCGGAACGGCTGCG
>CAWUKF010000149.1:0-6357 GCA_963922745.1 uncultured Sphingomonadales bacterium | reverse complement strand
CGCCGGCCACATGATAGCAATATTGCAGCAGGTCATCCTCGGTCTCCGGCCGCCAGCCGCGCGCGTCCAGGGCAAAGCCGTCGATCATGTCGTCGGCGAATTTCTTGGGAATATTGCATTCCTGCGCGACGACACCAAAGGCATCAAAGGGCGGATTGCCGGTCTGCTCTCCGCCATGCGCCCTTGCCGTCATCATCCGCATTGCGGCGATGGTCTTGTCGGGATTGGCAACCGCCGACATGCCTTGGCCATGGTCCTGACCGTCGGCGAGGTCATCGCAGGCGCGGCACCAGTAATAGAGCAGCCACGCCCGCTCGCGCGTCTGCCGGGCAAACAGCGTCGATGCACGGGAAAAGGACTTCGATCCGCGTTCGATGCTGGCCTTGGCATGGAGGACGAGATTGCTACGATTCATGATGTCCGCGGATAGTAGTCCGTTCGCACCGAGCTTGTCGAAGTGCGTCTGGTGGGCAGAAACCGTCCTTCGACAGGCTCAGGATGAACGGAACAAGTCATCACGCCATGTCCTCCAGCATCAGCTCTGCCGTTGCCTTGGCACTGCCGACCACGCCTGGAATACCGGCGCCCGGATGCGTGCCCGCGCCGACAAAATAGAGATTGTCGATGACATCGTCGCGGTTATGCACCCGAAACCAGGCGCTCTGCGTGAGCAGCGGCTCGAGGCTGAACGCGCTGCCGAGATGGGCGTTGAGATCGCTGCCGAAATCCTGCGGTGTATAATGAAAGCTGGTGACGATCCGGTCGTGGATGTCGGGGATCAGGCGGTGGCCGATCTCGTCGAGAATCCGCTTCTTGTAGATCGGGCCCATTTCTTCCCAGTCGATCGGCAGCTTGCCCTGGTGCGGCACCGGCGCCAGCACATAGAAGGTACTGTGCCCCTCGGGCGCCATTCCCGGATCGGTGACCGTCGGATGGTGCAGGTAGAGCGAGAAGTCGCTCGGCAGCACGCCATTGTCGTAAATATCCTCGAGCAGTCCCTTGTAGCGCGGTCCGAACAGGATCATGTGGTGCGGAATCCCCGGCCAGCTGCCTTTCAGGCCGAAATGAACCACGAACAGCGACGGCGAATATTTCTTCTTCAGCAGCTTCTCGCTAACCGTGGCGCTGCGATGCTTGTGGCCGAGCAAGTCGCGGTAGCTGTGCACGACATCAGCGTTGGAGGCGACCGCATCGAATTTTTCGCTCCAGCCGGACTGGCAGGTGACGCCCGAGGCCCGGTCACCGATCGTGTCGATCTTTGTCACCGGATCATTGAGCCGGATGACCCCGCCAATCCGTTCGAAATGTTTGACCATCGCAGCGACCAGCATGTTGGTCCCGCCTTTGGCAAACCAGACCCCGCCGAGCCGTTCCAGCTTGTGGATCAGGCCGTAAATGGCACTGGTCTTCATCGGATTGCCGCCGACCAGCAGTGACTGAAAAGACAGGAATTCGCGCAGTTTCTCGTTCTTCACAAAGCTCGATACCTTGGCATAGACCGAGCGATAGGCTTCATATTTCATCAGCGCCGGCGCCGCCTTGATCATCGACTTGAAATCGAGAAACGCCTTGGTGCCGAGCTTGACATAGCCCTCCTCGTACAACCCGCCGCTATATTCGAGAAATTTCTTGTAGCCTTCGACATCGTCGGGCTCGATCGCCGCGATATTGGCGTATAGGTCCTGCGGATCGTTGACATAGTCGAAATTGGTGCCGTCCGGCCAGTTGAGCCGGTAGAAGGGCGATACCGGCATCAGCTCGATATCCTTCGCCATATCATGGCCGGTCAGATCCCACAGCTGGGTCAGGCAGTCGGGATCGGTGATCACGGTCGGTCCGCCGTCAAAGATGAATCCATCTTTCTCCCAGTAATAGGCGCGCCCACCCGGCTTGTCGCGGCTCTCCAATATGGTCGTCTGGATGCCCGCCGACTGCAGCCGGATGGCGAGCGCCAGTCCGCCAAAACCGGAGCCGATCACGGCCGCTTTCTTGAACAGTTCGTTCTGGGATTTTACACGATTACTCATTGGGCAGTCTTACTCATCTATATTTCAGCAGCAGCGGGATGGCGCGCGCCACGGGAATTGGCGGCTTGCCGGTCAGCAGACTGGCCTGATCGAGCCGGGTGGACTTGCCTGCATAGAAGCGGGCCAGCAATTTCTCATCTTTGGTGTAGGTATGCTGCAGGGTCTTGTAACGCTGGTCGGGATCCGCGCCCAGAAACAGGAACGCGCACAGCATGCGGTAGAATTTACCGTTCTTCCAGTGTCTGGTCGCCAGATTTCGCAGCATCTTGTCGAGTGCCTTCTGGCTGATCTCGGACATTTCTGCAATCAGTATCGCGGTGCTGACCGCCAGCGGCAGCGAGTAGCTGGTGATCGGCTGGATCAGCGCAGCTCTGGCCCCGGCCCGGGCATCCACTCCTCTATTGGCTTCCCAGAAAGCCTCGAAATCGCCGCCGTAAATGACCGGCAGCTGGCCTTTCTCCTCTCCCAGCACGGTCTCGATCTCCCATCCCTGGTCCGCCGCATAAGCAGCGATCCGGTCGTGGCATATCGCGCTGTCGAGATCGGCGGTGTCGGCATAATAAGTGTCTTCGACGAAAATCTGCGTTTCGCTGAAGGGCAGGCAGTAGACAAACCGGTAGCCGTCGATCTGCTCGACCGTGGCGTCCATGATTACCGGTCGCTCCAGCCCGTGCGGCGCCTTCAGCTGCAGCATCCGGCCGCAAAATTTCTGCCATCCGATATCGAGGGCCGAGACGTCACCGCCGCCGCGCACATCAAGCACCGCCCGCGCGGCAATCTCGGACCCGTCGACCATCTCTACCCGTCCGTCGCTGACCTTGGCTGCCGCCTGTCCGGTCTTCAGCGCCGCAGAGGGAAGCCGCTTGCGCAACGCGCGGTCGAGATTTGCCGATTCGATCGAGAAGTAGCCGTTGGCCAGACTGCGGCTATATTCCGGAAAATGAACATCATAGCTGTCCCAATGGCGGGAAACCAGCGGATCGACCAGCCAGCGGTGGCCCGGCTCGATATCGCTCTCGAAAAAGGACCAGATATGGTTGCCGCCGAAATGATCCTCCGCCTCGATCAGCACGATATCCAGATCGGGCCGCAATTTCGCCAAGGCCAGTGCCACCAGGCCTCCAACCAGACCGCCGCCGGCGATCGCCAGATCATATTCGGTTGAAAAACGGACTTGCTTCGGCATCGCCCCGCCTTAGCCGATGGTGGGGGCAGGGGAAAGCCTGTCTGAAGGGATGTAGACACCTGGTGCATTATCCCTTGCTCCCCGGCTGTCCGCGCCATATTCCCCGGCCATGCAATATGCTCCGGCCATCATGCTGTCCGCTCTCGCCATGACGCTCATCGTTGGCGGACGCTATCTGCTCAGCAGCGGCTTTTTCGCATGGCTGACCGAGCGGGTCCGGCCGGGGCAATATCTTAATCTGAAGTCGCAGATCGGCCGCGAAATTCGCTGGTCCCTGCTGTCCGCAGCGATCTACGGCATCCCCGCCGGAATTGTCGCCTGGGGATGGCAGAATGCCGGCTGGACCAAAATCTATACCGATCCCGGCCTCTACCCCTTGTGGTATTTGCCGCTTTCGCTGTTGGTCTATCTGTTCCTCCACGACAGCTGGTTCTACTGGACGCATCGTCTGTTTCACCGGCCGCAATGGTTCCGGATAGCGCATGCCGTTCACCATGACAGCCGGCCACCCACCGCCTGGGCCGCGATGAGCTTTCATCCGGTCGAGGCGGTCAGCGGCGCTGTCGTCATTCCGGCTCTGGTCATCGCGATACCGATTCATGTCGGCGTTTTGGGTTTGGTATTGCTGCTGATGACGGTTATGGGCGTGTCCAATCATATGGGCTGGGAAATGTTCCCGCGCTGGCTGGTCCGGGGATGGCCGGGCCGCTGGTTGATCACGGCAACCCATCACGAAAAGCATCACGAATTATACAGAGGGAATTATGGGCTATATTTTCGCTTTTGGGACCGGCTTTGCGGCACGGATATCGGGCTTTCCGACCTTGGCGGCAGCATCGGCCCTGCTGCTCGGAGCGAGCGCGTCGGCCAGCGAAACCCCGGTGGCGGCAACGCCGGCGATCTCGGCATCCATTGATCTTGCGATCACCGGCCTGCGCTCCGAAAAAGGCGATGTCCTGGTCTGCCTCAGCACCAATCCGAAATATTTTCCCGACTGTGCCAAGGATGCCAAGGCGCGCAAGATCAAGGTTGCGGCTTCCCGCGCCAGCAACATCCAAATCAATGGCGTGAAGCCCGGCACCTATGCGGTGGCCCTGATCCACGACGAAAATGCCAATGGCAAGATGGACATGCGTCTGTTCCTGCCGCGCGAGGGCTTCGGTTTCTCCCGCAATCCGAAAATCCGCATGGGCCCGCCGAAATTTGAATCCTCGCAGTTCACCGTCGGTGACGAGGATGCCCATTATGCGGTGCGCATGAATTATATACTCTGAACCGGGGCTTCTTCCCTCGCAGACTGCACGGCATTCGCTTGGATGGAACCGTACAGGCTTCGCTGCGTTGACAGCTATGCGCACATAAATCGGGAACCAGTCTTGAAAAAATCCACCAGCTTTCGCCATGCCGCTCTTGTTTCGCTGGGGCTCGGCCTTTCGTCGCCCGTTCTCGCGCAGGAAGAAGCCGCTCCGGTGTCAACCGAACCGTCGGTCTTCGACGGCGACTATCTCACCGTCGGCATCGGCGTGGCGGCTGGCCCCAGCTACGAGGGTTCGGACAACTACACGATCTCGCCGTTGCCGGTCGTGCTCGGCAGCTTCGGCGGCATAGATTTCCAGCCGCGCGGCCCCGGCATCGCCTTCGATTTCATCCCCGACCAGAAAGATGCCAAGGTGGATTTCATTCTGGGACCGGTCGTGCGCGCCCGGTTTGACCGACAGAATTCTATCAAGGATCCGGTCGTCCGTTCGCTCGGCAAGCTCGATTTCGCCGTCGAAGTCGGACCCTTCGCTGGCGTCCAGGTCAACCGCGTGCTCAATCCCTATGACTCACTGACCGCACAGGTCGATGTCCGCTGGGATGTCGCAGGCGCGCATGACGGCATGGTCATCTATCCCAGCCTCACCTATTTCACCCCGCTCAGCCGCGGTATGGTCACCAGCCTGTCGGTCAGCGCCGAACATGTGGATGACAATTATGCAGATTATTATTTCAGCATTTCGCCAGCCGGGTCGGTGGCCAGCGGGCTGCCAACCTTTACTGCGCAAAGCGGCTGGAAAAATGTCGGGGTGAATTCGCTGACCGCGATCGATCTGGACGGCGACGTCACCAACGGCGGCTTCAGCCTGATATTCCTCGGCAGCTATTCGCGCATCCTCGGCGACGCCAAGCGCTCCCCGGTCACATCGATCCGCGGCAGCGCCAACCAGTTTTTCGGCGCTATCGGGGTCGGCTATACTTTCTGAGTCCAGCAGGGGGCGTTCGAGGAAGGTTGCTTCAAAGTGGGTGCGCAAACATCCCGGCATGTGCTATTTAGCTAGATCAAACTCATGGCGAGCCTTTTGCCATGAGGAAGCGGAGCTCATCCGGTTTCTCCGGAAGGCTCCGGTCGAGCAAGCTGGAAGGGAAACATCATGGGCAATGCAGGCAATATCACCGGCTGGATCACATTTTTCATCGGTCTCTATGCCGTCGCGGCTGGCCTTGGTGAATTCCGCCGACCCGGTTTCTGGGCCAAAATGGTGCAGGAATTCCGCGAAAGCCATGCGCTGCAATTTCTGGCCGGCTTCGTGACCCTGGCGATCGGCGCCACCATCTATCTGGTCAATCCCTGGGATCCGACCGATCTGCTGTCGATCCTGATCACCGTGCTCGGTGCCTGGATCTTTATCGAAGGCGCGCTGATCCTGGCAATTGGCGACTGGTTCTTGAGCTTTGCCGGCAAGCTGATGGGCAGCGCCAGCCGCATCTGGGCCGGCCTTTCGGTGGTCATCGGTCTCGGCGCGATTTTTGCCGCCTTGGTGCGGCTGCAAATGGGCTGATCGCCCCGATCAAATCCGTTCAATTCAAGCCGGCTCCATCACTTTGAAGCAGGCGCGTAGCGCCGCTGCCACTTCTTCCCGCGCCGCGTTGGCGGTCGGGATCGCGCCGACGGCGGCAAAGGACGTGTGAATCTGGCCCGGATAGTTGATGTGACGCGCCTCGGTTCCGGCCGCAGCGAGGGCATCGGCATAGGCCTTGCCCTGATCGCGCAGCGGATCGAATTCAGCCGTGATCACCAGCGCCGGCGGCAGCCCGGACAGATCGTCGGCGAGCAACGGCGAGGCCTTCGGATCACGACGCTGCGCCGGATCGGCATAATGGTCC
>CAWUKF010000148.1:0-6366 GCA_963922745.1 uncultured Sphingomonadales bacterium | reverse complement strand
CGCTGGCGATTGAGCCGCGATTGTCCGGCAAAGGCGGCACACTCGATCTCGACCGTAAAATGCGATTCCCCGCTGCCGTCGTCGCCGGAGTGACCGTGGTGGCTGGCGCTGTCGTTGATGACGTTCAGCGATATCGGTGCAAGTTCGGCGGTCAGCCGTTTTTCTATCTCGCTGTGGACTGGACCTTTGGGCATCGAATCTCCATATTGCTTTTTCGACATCCACTATAACCGTTCGCCCTGAGCCTGTCGAACCGAAGGTCGAGCATGGCTCAACGGCGTTTCAACACATAAGGACGGCTGGCTTCGACAAGCTCAGCCCGAACGGAATTTGACTGAAACTTCCCCAAAAAGAAAACCGAATCGCTTTCACGGCCGCATCGAAACCGAGGGCCGGACCTGCGCGATTGACGGCTGTCCGGAAAGCGGTGAATTTCGCGCGCCGCCCCTCTATGGCAGCCGCCGCAGCCATGACGGCCCCGGCGAATATCGCTGGCTCTGCCTCGATCATGTCCGCGAATTCAACCAGGGATACGATTTTTTTGCCGGCATGGACCACGAGCAGATTTTCGAGGCGCAGCATCCGGTGCGCGGCTGGGACTCGGGTAGGCGAATCTATGATGCTGGGCCCAGTGTGCCACCAGCATGGTCCGATTTCGCCGATCCGCTCGACGCCATTGGCGCGCGCTTTGCGGGCGGCATCCATCGCCGCCAGAGAACCGGCCCCGCCCTCTCCGGTGCGGACCAGAAAGCGCTCAAGACGCTAGGGCTTGGCGACACGGACTCGCCTGTCATCGGTCGCAGTGATATCCGCCGCGCCTATTCGGCGCTGGTCCGCAAATATCATCCAGACCGCAACGGCGGCGACCGCAGCCACGAGAAACAGTTGGCAAAAGTGATCGAGGCCTATACGCAGCTTAAGGAATCACCGGATTTTCGATGAGAATCCAATTCCCGTCGGTCCTGCACCTGTCGAAGGACGCTTCGCGTCCCCGGCGCCTGTCGATTTTGATGAACGTTGTTCGACGGGCCCGATGATAGGGGTTGGGGCCAAGGGGTGAGCAATTTCGAAGGGCGAACATGACTGAAATACCAAATACCAATCTCGATACCAGCGGCGAAACAATCATGGACGCACCCGACAAGATGGTCGATGCGCGCGAGATATTCGGCATTGACCTCGACATGCAGATTCCGGCCTTCAGCCAGCGAGACGAACGCGTCCCCGATCTCGATCCGTCTTATGTGTTCGATCCCGAAACCACGACCGCGATCCTCGCCGGCTTCGCCTTCAACCGCCGGGTGATGGTCCAGGGCTATCACGGCACCGGGAAATCGACCCATATCGAACAGATTGCCGCGCGCCTCAACTGGCCCTGCATCCGGATTAACCTCGACGCGCATATCAGCCGCATCGACCTGGTCGGTCGCGATGCTATTGTCCTGAAAGACGGCCAGCAGGTCACCGAGTTCCGCGAAGGTCTGCTGCCCTGGGCGCTGCAGACGCCAACCGCGCTGGTCTTCGACGAATATGACGCCGGTCGCCCCGATGTGATGTTCGTGATCCAGCGGATATTGGAAGCGGAAGGCAAGCTGACCCTGCTCGACCAGAACCGCGTCATCCGCCCCAACCCCTATTTCCGCCTGTTCGCCACCGCCAACACCGTCGGTCTCGGCGACACCAGCGGTCTCTATCACGGCACCCAGCAGATCAACCAGGGCCAGATGGACCGCTGGAATATCGTCGTCACGCTCAACTATCTGCCCGCCGCAACCGAAGCCAAGGTGATCCTGTCGAAGGTGCCCGACGCCGGCGACGACACGGTCGAAAATATGATCAAGGTCGCCGACCTGACCCGTCAGGGCTTTATCAACGGCGACATCTCCACCGTGATGAGCCCGCGGACCGTGATCAGCTGGGCCCAGAATGCCGCGATCTTCAACAATATCGGCTTCGCCTTCCGCCTCTCCTTCCTCAACAAATGCGACGAAGCGGAACGGATGCTGGTGGCAGAATATTATCAGCGGGTGTTTGGCGAGGATTTGCCGGAAAGCGTGATGGGCGGTTGAGTCTCATACGCTCGCTATACCGGCCGTAAAAATGCCGATGAGCAAATTGGATGTAGATTGGGACGCCGTCTTCAAACCGACGGCAACCGGCGGGCATTGCACAGCATTGCAGCAGCATATCATAGCATGTAGAGTTCGCCTGATAAGCGTTCATTGACTGTGATATATTTACCGGCAGGAAGCCCATGAAACCGGAAGAAGAACTCGAATACCAATTGGAAGTGGCGCGCAAGGTTATGCGCAAGGACCGCCGCGTTCTGGCGGCTTTGGCGGAATTTGACAGAACCGGCAAGAATCCCGATTGGGTCGAAGAGGGACTGAAGCGGAAGAAATCCAAAAATTGATGTTCATCGGCCCGCAATGGCTGTTCGAATATTTCCCCTCGCTTATGGCGTATTATTTTTGTAATACAGCGGCCAATGCTTGATCAATCCCCTGCTGACGCGAAGAGACGGCGCTGGTACTGGCCTTTCGGCAAAAATTCTGCCGAAACCATCTATTACCAGCCCTATGGCGATGCCATACCGCCGCGCATCGAGGAACCGCTCGCCCCGCTCAAAAAGCCGCATGGGAAATGGTGGTGGTTCAGCCGGGCGCTGGCGGCAGGACTATTCGTCTTCATCCTGCTCATCGCCTATCTGGCGATCACTGCGCCTTTGTCCAAATCCCTGCAACCGATCGCGCCACCGGAAATCACGCTGCTGACCTCTGATGGACAGCCCTTTGCGCGCAACGGCGCGGTGGTCGATGAACCGGTGAAGGTCGCCGAACTGCCCGACCATGTAAAGCAGGCCTTCCTGTCCATCGAGGATCGTCGTTTCTATTCGCACTGGGGCGTCGATCCGCGCGGCCTCGCCCGCGCCCTGTGGAGCAATGTCTCGGGCAGCGGCATGACCCAGGGCGGCAGCACCATCACCCAGCAGCTGGCCAAGACCACCTTCCTGACCCCCGAACGCAGCCTGACGCGCAAGGCGCGGGAAATGCTGATTGCCTTCTGGCTGGAGGCCTGGCTGACCAAGGACCAGATCCTCGAACGCTATCTGTCCAACGTCTATTTTGGCGACAATGTCTACGGCTTGCGCGCCGCCTCCCTGCATTATTACTATCGCCAGCCGGAAAATCTGAAGCTGGAACAGGCGATCATGCTGGCCGGCCTGGTCCAGGCGCCCTCCCGGCTTGCTCCGACCCGCAACCCGGACCTGGCGGCAAAACGTGCCAATCTGGTCAAGTCGGCGATGGTCAGCGCCGGCTATCTGACCCAGGCGGAGGCGGACAGGCTCGGCATCGCCAGACTGGATGTCCGGGCCAAAAACAGCCTGCCCACCGGCACCTATTTTGCCGACTGGGCGATGCCGGAGGCCCGGGTGCTGACCGATCTCAGCTACGAGAAACTGACCCTCACCACCACTCTCGATTCGCGACTGCAGGAAATCGCCCGCCGCGCGGTGGCACGGGCGCCGCTCGGTCAAGCACAGGTCGCACTGGTCGCAATGCGCCCGGATGGCGAAGTCGTGGCGATGATCGGCGGCAAGGATTATGCAAAATCCGCCTTCAACCGGGTCACTCAAGCCAAGCGCCAGCCCGGATCGACGTTCAAGCTGTTTGTCTATCTGGCCGCACTGCGTTCGGGCATGAGTCCAGACGACACGATCGACGACACACCGATTACGAAAGGCGGCTATCTGCCCAAAAATGCCGGCGAGAAATATCGCGGTTCGATCACGCTGAAAGAGGCCTTCGCCAAGTCGAGCAATGTCGCGGCGGTCCGGCTGTTCGGCCAGCTGGGCGACCGTGCGGTGATCCGCGAAGCCCGCAATCTCGGGATCCAGTCGCGGCTCGCCGAGGATGACCCGAGCCTGGCGCTCGGCACATCGACGATGACGCTCATGGAGCTGACGGCTGCCTATGCCGGCGTCGCGGGCAACCAATGGCCGGTCGAACCCTATGCATTCAAAAAAGACGGGCAGAGCTGGTCCGACTGGCTGTTCGACTGGCCAGGCCGCTATGAATCCGGAATCCACGCCGATATGGAAGCCTTGCTGCGAGCGGCGGTCAACGACGGGACAGGCCGCCGGGCGATGCTGTCGATCCCCAATTACGGCAAGACCGGCACCAGCCAGAACAATCGCGACGCCCTGTTTGTCGGCTATGCCGGCGACGGCGACAAGCGGCTGGTGGTCGGCGTTTGGGTGGGCAATGACGACAATACGCCGCTGAGCGGCGTCAGCGGCGGCAGCCTGCCCGCACGAATCTGGAAGGATTTCATGCAGCAGGCAGTGCAAGCAAAGAAACCCGCCGGTCGCGCCAGGCCGGACAGCAAGCCTGACCCGGAAGGCCCGGTCATTCCGCTCGATCTTCCCGAAATTCCGGAAGCTCCGGCCGGCACGGGTGATACCGACATCCGGATCGATGGCGATTCCGGTGTCAGGATCGGCACCGATATTGGCGGCGTTCCAGTCGATGTAAGAATCGATGGCGATGGCGTGGCGATCGAACGGCGTCAGCAGGAAACGCCACCGGGACAGTGACGCCTGGCGCAAGCCCCGGCCTAACAAAAATACAGGAAATTAGGCCTTTGATTCCCCTCGGCTTTCCGCTTAAAGCTGACCGCTTCTATGGCGGACCGTACCAAACTTGATGATCTGAAAGACGTGCTCGGTGGAGCCGCGCGCGCCATTACCCGCGATCCCGATCTCGAGCTCGCCTATACCGCCGAAGCGCCGTCCCAGGCCGGCCAGCATCTCAAGGTGCCGATGCCGGCCCGCGATCTGCCGGCGGCGCAGGTCGCAGAAGCGCGCGGTTTCGCCGACAGCTTTTCGCTAAAATTGCGCCATCATAACGAAGCCACCCACCGGAAGAACGCGCCGCAGGAAGCGCTCGCCCGCGCCTGCTTCGATGCGCTCGAACAGGTCCGCACCGATGCGCTCGGCTCACGAGGCATGGCCGGCGCCAAGGACAATCTCAACGCCGCGCTGGAAATGCGCATGCGCTCCGATCCGATTTCACGGGCGCAAAACCGGGATGAGGTGCCGATTTCCACTGCGCTCGCCCTGCTGGCGCGCGAAAAGCTGACGGGCCAGGCGCCGCCAGCGGGCACGGTCAAGGGTCTCGACATGCTGCGCGAGTGGATCGAGGACGGTGCCGGCGCCGAACTCGACAGCCTCAATCTCACGCTGGACGACCAGAACAGTTTCGCCAAATTGTCGACGCAGCTGCTGCAGCATCTCGATCTGATCAAGAGCGACGATGAATCCGAAGCGGAGGACAGCGAGGACGACAGCGACGAGGAAAGCGACGACAGCCAGGACGATGGTGCCGACGAAGAAGCGACCGGCGACCAGGGCCAGTCGGAAATGCGTTCCGAACCGTCCGATGATGACAGCCAGGATGGCGAAACCGATCAGAATGCCGAAGAACTGGAAGAAGGCGCCGAAGAGGAAATGGGAGACGCCGGCGACGACGGCATGATGCCGGTTCGCCCCAACCGGGCAATGTCCGATCTGCCGCCGGGTTTCAACTATGCCCCCTGGACCGAAAAATATGACGAGGTCATTGGTGCCACCGAACTTTGCGACGACGAGGAACTGACACGGCTCCGCGCCTTTCTCGACCAGCAGCTGACCAGTCTGCAGGGCGCGGTCACAAAGCTCGCCAACCGTTTGCAGCGCCGCCTGATGGCGCAGCAGAACCGCAGCTGGGACTTCGATCAGGAAGAGGGCATGCTCGACGCCGCCCGGCTCGCCCGCGTGGTCAGCAATCCGTCGCACAGCCTGTCTTACAAGATCGAGCGCGAGACCGAATTCCGCGACACCGTCGTGACCCTGCTGATCGACAACAGCGGCTCGATGCGCGGGCGGCCGATTTCGATCGCCGCCATTTCCGCCGATATCATGGCCCGGACACTCGAACGCTGCGGCGTCAAGACCGAGATTCTCGGCTTCACCACCCGCGCCTGGAAAGGCGGCCAGACCCGCGAGGACTGGCTCGCTGCGGATCGACCGGCCAATCCCGGACGGCTCAACGACCTGCGCCATATCGTCTACAAGAAAGCCGACGAACCCTGGCGCCATGCCAAGAAGAATCTCGGCCTGATGATGCGCGAGGGCCTGCTCAAGGAAAATATCGACGGCGAGGCCCTGCTCTGGGCCCACAGCCGCCTGATCGCCCGTCCCGAGGAACGCCGGATATTGATGGTGATATCCGACGGCGCGCCGGTCGACGACAGCACCCTGTCGGTCAACCATGGCGCCTATCTGGAAAACCATCTGCGCAAGGTGATCGACTGGATCGAAAGCCG
>CAWUKF010000147.1:0-6429 GCA_963922745.1 uncultured Sphingomonadales bacterium | reverse complement strand
GCACTCGGGCTGACTGGTGGCCGGGCGTGTGGCCCGGGGTCGGGAACAGGACAACGCTGCCGTCACCATATAGGTCCAGCTCTCCGCTGATCCGCATGACCGGCTGACCGGTGTCGAAGTCCTCCACGGCATAGGCGCCATCCTCGCCGGAAAGCCCGAATTCCCACTCCCGGTCCTGAACAATGACGGTCGCGTTCGGTAGCAGGTGATTGCCGCCGGCGTGATCGAGATGAAGATGCGAATTGATAATCCAGTTGATACGGTCAGGATCCACATCCAGTTCGCGCAGCCGTTCGGCAACCGGATGATCCTGGGCCATGTCGACGATCTTGCCAAGTCCCGTCTCCAGGCCGACAAACCGTTCGCTGAAACCGGTGTCAAACAATGCCAGTCCGTCGGGATGGTCGATCAGGAATACGCAGGCGGGCACCGTGGTCTTGCCGCCTTCTCCGCCAATGAAATAGCTGGTCGGCAAGGTGATATAGCCGCAGGTAAAGGCATAGAGCAGAACCCCTTCGTCGGTTGCGCTTCGCGGCATGATTCGTCCTCCCGATGGCAGCACAGTGCCCGGTCGCGACTTCAATTTCAATTGGCCAGCTATCAAAGCTGGCAGTTCGTTTGGCCGACAAAATCCGTCTAACAGGCTTCCAAGTCTTCCAATGGAGAATATTTATGACCGAGAACAGGCAATGGCTGATCAACGGACGCCCCAAGGGACGCGGGCTGGTCGACGACGATTTCAAGAAGGTTGTCACCCCGGTGCCGGATTGCGCCGAAGGCCATGTTCTGGTCAAAAACGAGATACTGGGCTTCGACCCGGCGCAAAAAGGCTGGATGGAAAATATCGGCGGCTATGTCGCTCCGACGGAAATCGGGGAAGTGATGCGCGGATCCGGCATCGGCACCGTGATCGAGTCCCGTCATCCCGGATTTTCCGCTGGCGACAAGGTCATGGGCATGCTGCGCTGGCAGGACTATGCGCATGTTCCCGGCGGGGAACTGAACAAGGTGCCGGATGACGATCTGCTGGCGGCCAATCTGGGCGCGCTGGGCACCACCGGCATGACCGCCTATTTCGGCCTGCTGAAACATGGCCGCCCGCAACCGGGCGATACTGTCGTGGTATCGGGCGCAGCGGGCGCCACCGGCTCGATGGTCGGGCAGATCGCGAAGATCGCGGGTTGCCGCATCATCGGCATCGCCGGCGGCGAGGAGAAATGCAATTGGCTGACCGAAGAAGTCGGCTATGACGTCGCGATTGATTACAAGAATGACGACGTCCGGGCCAAGCTGAAGGAGCATTGTGCACAGTCGATCAACGTGTTCTATGACAATGTCGGCGGCAAGATATTGAACGATGCGCTCGCTCATCTCGCCATGCATGCGCGAGTCGCCATTTGCGGCGGCATTTCCCGCTACGAGCAGGGCGATATGCCGGCCGGCCCGGAAAATTATTTCAACCTGATCTTCAAGCGCGCCAGCATGTCGGGCTTTATCGTGTCCGACTATGCCAGCGAATTTCCGGAAGCTCGCAAACGTATGCGGCAATGGATCAAGGACGGCAGAATCACCTTCAAGGAAGATATCCAGGAGGGATTCGACAATATCCCGGACACCCTGAAGCGCTTGTTTGCGGGCCAGAATTTTGGCAAGCAAATGCTTCGCCTGGATTGAGGCAGCCGATGATATCGCTAACTAAATACGCAGTGCCCGCATTGTGTAGCCTGTCATATGACATTGTTGTTACGAGAGGGTAGGGCATGAGCGATCTGGAAGAATTTCGCGCCGACGTCAGGGCATGGCTGCAGGAAAACTGTCCCGAAGAAATGCGCGATGGCGATATCACGGCGGAAAACCAGTGCTGGGGCGGGCGGCTATGGGAGTTCCAGTCGGAAGCGCAGAAAATATGGTTCGAACGGGCGCTGGCGAAGGGCTATACCGTGCCAAGCTGGCCAAAAGAATATGGCGGTGCCGGCCTGTCCGCCGAGGAAGCCAAGATACTCGATGAAGAACGGCAGGCGATCAACGCCCGCAAGCCGCTCAGCAATTTCGGCATCTCTATGCTCGGCCCCGCGTTGCTGGCCTACGGCACGCACGAGCAAAAGGCACAGCATCTGATCGGCATTGCGCGCGGCGAGATCCGCTGGTGCCAGGGCTATTCGGAACCGGGGGCGGGCTCTGATCTTGCTTCGCTCAAGACGAAATGCGAAGACAAGGGCGATCACTGGCTGATCAACGGCCAGAAAATCTGGACCTCGAACGCCGATATATCGGACTGGATTTTCTGCCTGGTGCGCACCGATTTCGACGCTCCGAAGCATGAAGGGATTACCTTCATCCTGATCGATATGGCAAGCGAGGGTATCAGCGTAAAGCCGATCGTCCTGATCTCTGGCCATTCGCCCTTTTGCGAGACATTTCTCGATAATGTCAAAGTACCGAAACTCTACGGCGAGGGGAATCCGTCGGTGGTCGGCGAGGTCAATCGCGGCTGGGATGTCGCCAAGAACCTGCTGGTGCACGAGCGCGGCATGCTGGGCACCATGTCCCCGCTGCGCGGCACGACCGGACCGGAAAATCTCGGAAAATTTGCTGCTGAACGGATCGGGCTGGATTCATCGGGTCGTCTCGACGACCCCGCCCTGAGACAACGCATTGCGCAGGCGGAGCTCGACAACTGGGCCTATAATCTGACCGTCGAACGGCTGACCGACGAGGCCAATGCGGGCAACGGCCTGGGAGCCAAATCGTCGATGCTGAAATATGCTGCCTCTGAACTGACCAAGCAGGGGACCGAACTGCGCATGGACATTGAGGGCAGCTCCGGGGCGACTATTGGACCTGACGGCATTGAATATGGCAGTCTTGCCAATAACTGGCTCTATAACCGGGCCTATTCGATCCTTGGCGGCACTACCGAAGTGCAGTTAAATATCATTTCCAAACGCGTCTTAGGATTGCCGAGCCAATAGGGCGAATTAACATGCCGCTGATACTCAATGAAGAACAGGAAATGCTGCGGGATGCAGCGCATGGCTTTCTGGCAGAAAAAGCGCCGGTTGCCGGCTTTCGCGAGGTGCGCGACAACAAGCCGGCCGACGGGTTTTGCCGTGAACTCTGGGCCGAGATGGCCGAGATGGGATGGGCCGGGATCATCGTCGATGAAGACCATGGTGGCAGCGGTTTCGGCTATGTCGGCGCCGGCGTGCTCGCGGAGCAGATGGGGCGCAACCTGACCGCGTCGCCATTTTTCTCAACATCCGTGCTCGGCGCCACAGCGATCCAGCAATATGGAACGCAAAAGCAGAAGGACGAAAATCTTGCTGCGATCAGCAGCGGCGAGCGCCTCTTCGCCCTGGCTGTGGACGAGGGGCCCCGGCACAATCCGAGCCGGATCAAGTTTTCGGCGCAACCATCAGGCAACGGTTTTGTCCTCTCCGGTGCCAAGACCTTTGTTGCCGATGGTCATGTCGCGGACAAGCTGATCATTGCCGCCCGCACATCGGGTGCCGAGGGCGATGCGGAGGGCATTACACTGTTCCTCGTCGACGCTGATGCGCCCGCCATCACGCGCGAAGCGACGCCAATGGTCGATAGCCGCAATGCTGCCAATATTGTCGTGGAGGCGCTCGAGGTCACCGGAGATGATATATTGGGAGAACTGGGCGGCGGCTTTGCGGCGCTGGAAGGCATATTGTCTGCCGGTCGTGCTGTATTGAGCGCCGAAATGTCCGGATCCGCCCAGCAGGTTTTCGGGGTCACCACGGATTATCTCAAGGAACGCGAACAGTTCGGGCAGAAAATCGGATCCTTTCAGGGCCTGCAGCACCGGGCCGCCCATCTGGCGACCGAAATCGAAATGATGAAGTCAGCGGTGCTCAAATCGCTGAAAGATCTCGACGAGGATTTTGAAAATGCCGGCCTGACCTGTTCGCTGGCCAAGGCAAAGACCGGCCAGGTCGCGCAACTTGCCACCAAGGAAGCGATCCAGATGCACGGTGGCATCGGTGTCACCGACGAATATGATGTGGGTCTCTATTTCAAGCGCGTCCATGTGGCGCAGCAGATGTTCGGCGATGCCGGTTTCCACAGCGATCGTTGGGCCAAGAATTCGGGCTTCTGATCTGCTGCGACGGGCGCTAGGCTTCCTTGACGCTGATGTTGGCGGGACCGAAATGGGCGGTCATTCGTGCTACCTTTCCGGTCGAATCAAATTCGAAAATGTCGATGACTTCGACGATGATGGTCGGTCCGTCGATCCGGGTAATTTCTGCCCGGAACGGAAAGGCGGCGGTCTTGGCCGAAAGCCGGACGGGCCCGGTCAACTCCACCTTCGCGCCACCGGCAAAGGCATTGGTGTAAAATTGCAGGATCGCATCACCGCGCTTGGGTTCGGTGCCCACGGGATCTTCGACCGCAGCATCGTCGGCATAGAGCGTCATGACCGCCGCCATGTCGCCGGCGTTGATCGCGGCCAGATAATCTTCGACGACTTGCTGCATATGTTCCGGGGTGAGCATCAAATGTCCTTTTGCTGGAAATCAGCGTCAAAATAGATTGTCGAGGCAGGAGTGACTTCTGCTGAATTAGATAGGGAGATGGATATGGGTGGGCAGTTGGATGGCAAGGTTGCGATCGTCACGGGCGGTGCCTCGGGCATCGGCGCGGCGACAGTGAAGCGGTTTGTCGAAGCGGGTGCCAGCGTTCTTTCCACCGATGTGCAAGAGGAGATGGGGCAATCGGTCGCTGATGAAGCGGGTGCCTTGTTCATGATTCAGGATGTGTCGGATGCCCAGGCATGGGATCGGGTAATGGCGAAAGCCAAAAGCGAATTCGGGCGACTGGATGTCCTGGTCAACAATGCCGGTATCGTGATCGGCAAGACTATCGAGGATGTCGATCTGGAAAGCTGGCATCATCTGCTCGGCATCAACCTGACCGGCGTGATGCTGGGTTGCCAGAAGGCGATTGCATTGATGAAGCAAAATCCCGGGGGTTCCTCGGGGTCGATCATCAATATCGCCTCGACCAGCGCCTTTGCAGCCCTGCCCGGCGATGTGACCTACACGGCGTCCAAAAGTGCGGTCCGCATGTTGTCCAAGTCCGTCGCCGTGCATTGCGCGCAAAACGGTCTCAATATTCGGTGCAACAATCTGGTTCCCGGTGCGACTCACACCGCGATCATCGATACGGCAGCCAAGTCGGTGCCCGGCATGGTCGAAATGGCCGCTGCCATGTCGCCGCTGAAGCGGATCGGGCAGGGCAGTGACCTTGCCGCTGCCGCAGTCTTTCTGGCCAGCGACGACAGCGGCTTCGTCACTGGCAGTGACCTGCTGGTCGACGGTGGTATGCTGGCGGTGCATCCGGGCTATTGAGGGATATATCCTAGCCGTTTTGGCAGTTAATGGCGGCCCGCTTTCGCCCTTATAGGATGGGCAGATCAGGGAGAGATATTTGTGAGCGCACAGCCGATTGCCGACAATCTGTTTACCGAGGACATGAGCGCGCTGGTCGGTGCGCGGAACCGGGAAACCGGCCACATCTTCTTTCCGCTGCCATTAACGCCGGACGATAATATCGAGCCGATCCGGCTGGCCTCGCGTGGCACGGTCTGGACCTATACGGTCCAGCGCTTCCCACCCAAGGAACCCTATGCGGGACCGACCGATCCGGAAAAATTCAAGCCCTATGCGGTCGCCTATGTCAGCTTGCCGGGACAGACCATGGTGGAAGCGCGTCTCACGGGCATAGATGTGGACGATGTCAAAATAGGCATGGAAGTCGAACTGACCGCCATCCCGCTCGATCCGGATGCCCCGCCCGAGGAGCAAAAACTCATCCACGCCTTCAAGCCTGTCCAGGGAGAATGAACATGTCAGACGTTTGCATCGTAGGAGCAGGGATTCACCCCTTTGGCCGCACCGAAGGCCGCGATGGCATGGACCAGGGCATTTTCGCGGTGAAGCAGGCGCTGGCCGACAGCGGTATCGAATGGAAGGATGTCGAATTTGCCTTTGGTGGCTCGGCGGCTTCCGGCAATGCCGACAATATGGTTTCGCAATTGGGCCTCACCGGCATCCAGTTCATCAACGTCTCGAACGGATGTGCGACCGGCGGATCGGCACTCAATGCTGCCGTCAGCGCGATCAAGTCGGGCGAATATGAAATGGGCATGGCGGTCGGTTTCGACAAGCATCCGCGCGGTGCCTTCAACGCCGACCCCTCGTCCTACGGCCTGCCCAACTGGTATGGCGAAGCCGGCTATATGCTGACCGTGCAATTTTTTGGCGCGAAGATCATGCGCTATCTGCACGAACATGATATCAGCCGGGAAACGCTGGGACGGGTGGCCGAAAAGGCGTTCCGCAACGGCGTCATGACCGACCACGCCTGGCGGCGCAGCGAGGTTGATCTGGAAACGATCATGAA
>CAWUKF010000146.1:0-6467 GCA_963922745.1 uncultured Sphingomonadales bacterium | reverse complement strand
TTTTGACGATAGAGGCTGCTTAAATTTTAGGCAGCAGATATGAAACTTCATCCCATCTACATCGGCGATTTGAAAATCGAGAGCCCGGTGATTCTGGCACCGATGACCGGCGTTACCGATTTGCCGTTCCGCAAGCTGGTACGGCGTTTCGGGTCCGGTCTCAACGTGACGGAAATGATCGCCAGCCAGGCGATGATCCGTGAGACGCGCCAGTCGCTGCAGAAATGTGCCTGGGATGCGACCGAAGAACCGGTGTCGATGCAGCTGGCCGGCTGCGATCCGGTGACCATGGCGGAGGCGGCCAGGCTCAATGAAGACCGCGGCGCGCAGATCATCGACATCAACATGGGCTGCCCGGTCAAGAAGGTCGTCAACGGCGATGCCGGCTCGGCGCTGATGCGCGACCTGCCGCTGGCGGCATCGCTGATCAAGGCGACGGTCGAGGCGGTCAAGGTGCCGGTCACCGTCAAGATGAGGATGGGCTGGGATCACCAGAGCCTGAATGCCCCCGAACTCGCCCATATCGCAGAAGATCTTGGCGCAAAGATGATCGTCGTGCACGGTCGGACCCGTTGCCAGATGTATCGGGACAGCGCCGACTGGTCGTTCGTCAGCAAGGTCAAGCAGGCGGTTTCGGTACCGGTCATCGTCAACGGCGATATCTGCACCCTGGAAGACGGCCAGGCCGCCCTCGAGCAGAGCGGTGCGGATGGCGTGATGATCGGGCGCGGGGCCTATGGAAAGCCGTGGCTGCTCGGCCAGTTCATGCACTGGTTCAGGACCGGAGAGCGACTGCCGGACCCGGATATCGCCACCCAATATGCCATTCTCAACGAACATTATCGCGACATGATGAAGCTCTATGGCGAAGATGTCGGGGTCAAGGTCGCCCGCAAGCATGTCGGCTGGTATACCAAGGGCCTGACCGGCTCGGCCGAGTTCCGCAACCGGGCGAACGGCGAATCCGATCCCAAGGTCGTGCTCAAGATGCTGGAAGATTTCTACACGCCCTGGCTGAACAAAGCTGCGGCTTGATGGACGGCAGTCCTCCGGCAGATCAGATTCTGGCCGCGCTCAGCCACGCGCTGATCGTGGTGGATGCGGAGCATCTCATCACTCGAGTCAATCCCTCCGGCGAGGCGCTGTTCGGAACCAGTGCCAAGCATCTGGTCGGCCGCCGGATCGATCAGGCGCTGCATTTTGCCGATCCCCGGCTGGACGCGGCGCTGACCGAACCGGACATCAGCCTGACCGCACGCGGCGTCATGCTGTCCAGCGATGAACGCCGCCTCGGCATCGTCGATTTTGACGTGCATCCACTCGCATCCGACTCCGGCTATCGCCTGATATCCCTGTCGCCGATGCCGCAGGACGGCCCGATTCTCGAGAATGAGAACAGCGACCCTTCCAATCTCGCGATCCGGGCGCCTGACATCCTCTCCCACGAGATCAAGAACCCGCTGGCTGCGATCCGCGGTGCGGCGCAGTTGCTGGACCGGCAGCTGGACGAGTCGCAGAAGCCGCTGACCCAGATGATCACCGCCGAGGTCGAGCGGGTGGTCAATCTGCTCAACCGCATGCAAACGCTGTCGTCGAACCAGCCGGCCCAGACCCGGGCGGTCAACATCCACAGTCTGATCGACCGCGCCCGCCGCTCGACCGAGGCCGCGACCGGACAGGTGGTGAGAATCCGCGACAAGTTCGATCCCTCGCTGCCCGACGCGCTGATCGACCCGGATGCGATGATGCAGGTCCTGACCAATCTGCTCGCCAACGCCGTCGACGCGACTAAGCATCTCGCCACCCCCGAAATCCGCATCATCACCCGCTACAGTTTCGGAGCCTCGCTCTCCGCCCAAGGGGAAAAGGCCGCGATCCGCCTGCCGATCCAGATCATGGTCTGCGACAATGGTCCCGGCGTCCCGTCCGAGTTGGAGCGCGAGATTTTCTCGCCGTTCGTCTCGACCAAGAAGGAAGGGCAGGGGCTTGGTCTCGCCCTGGTCAAGAAGCTGATGCGCGATATGAACGGCCGGATCCGCTACGATCGCGACACGCTGAACGAGATGAGCCGCTTCACCCTGTTCCTGCCCGTCGCCCCGAAGAATTGAAGTGAGGACAAATCATGGCGCGTGAAAAAATCATCCTGGTCGAGGACGACCTTTCGGTCAGCCACGTCATCATCACCGCGCTGCGCGCCGAGGGCTACGAGGTCGAGAATTGCAAGTCGATCACCGAACGCGACGCGCTGATGGCGAGCAGCCGCTACGACCTGCTGCTTACCGATGTCGGCCTCGGCGAAGGGGAGGGCGACGGCATTTCCTCGCTGGGCAGCGTCAAGGCGACTCACCCGGACATCCCGATCATCATCATCTCCGCCCAGAACACGCTGAATACGGCGGTCCGCGCGTCGGAGACCGGGGCTTTCGAATATCTCCCCAAGCCGTTCGATCTCGATGAGCTGGTCAAGGTCGTCGGCCAGGCGCTGAAACCCAGGAATGTCCGTCCGGTAGAGCCGTCGATGGACGAGGAAAGCCTGCCACTGGTCGGCCGCAGCCCGGCGATGCAGGACGTCTACCGGATGATCGCACGCCTGCTGAAAAACGATCTTTCCGTTCTTGTGCTTGGTGAATCTGGCACCGGCAAGGAGCTGGTCGCGGAAGCGATCCATGGTCTCGGCCACCGCAAGGCCGGGCCGTTCATCGCCGTCAATATGGCGGCAATTCCCTCCGAACTGATCGAGGCAGAGCTGTTCGGCCACGAAAAGGGCGCCTTCACCGGTGCCGTCGCCAGCGCGTCGGGAAAATTCGAGCAGGCCCAGGGAGGCACGCTGTTTCTCGACGAGATTGGCGACATGCCGATGCACGCTCAGACCCGCCTGCTGCGTGCGCTCCAGTCCGGCGAGATCAACCGGGTCGGCGGCAAAGGGCTGGTCAAGCTTGATGTGCGGATCATCGCCGCCACCAACCATGATTTTGTTCAACTGATCGAACAGGGCAAATTCCGCGAGGATCTCTATTACCGGATCAACGTGGTTCCGATCGAACTGCCGCCGCTGCGCGAGCGCGCCAGCGACATCCCTGCGCTGACCAATCATTTCCTCAAGCTGGCGGTTACCGAGGGCTTGCCTCCGAAGCAGATTTCCGAAGAGGGAATGAACCTGCTCTGCCACAATTATTGGCGCGGCAATGTCCGCGAGCTGAAGAATGTCATCTATCGCCTGGTCGTGACCGGCAGGGAGGACACGCTGTCCGAGGACGCGATCCGCCAGATTCTCGCGACCGAGCGCGGAGAAGACCGGGCTGAATCGGCAAATATGGAATTCGAGGGCCATATCAAGTCGATCGTGCTCGATCTGATGACCGGTTCGGAAAAGGAAAACATGTACGCCCGGGCGCTGGAAAAATTCGAGAAGCCCTTGCTGACCGAGATGATGAACCACGCCCACGGCAACCAGATCAAGGCGGCGAAGATGCTCGGGATCAATCGCAACACGCTGCGCAAGAAGCTCAACGAATATCAGATCGATCCGGCCCGATCAAAATAGCGCGCCGCGATGAAGCGACCGTTTGACTCGCTGAACCGTGATATATTTGCAATATAAGTGCTTTTATTGCAACGAATCTGTTGTATTGAAAGCACAATGACCGCTTTCCAGCAATCCTCAGAAAAGCAGGTGCCCAACTGGCTGCGGCGCCTGGCTCTGATTGTGGAAAAAGAAGCCGTGATGCGCCGCGTCGAATGGATCGTGGTGCTGCTCTTTGGCGCGATCATGCTCGGCACTTATTATATTCTGAGCCAGCAATCCGATCAGACCGATTTCATTTCCCCGCCATTAACCGCCGCGCTGCTGGTCGCCAACCTGATCCCGGCGATGACCCTGCTGGTGCTGTTCGGTCGCCGGATCGCAAAGGGCAGGGCAGCCCAATCCTCGATCGGCAGCAAGGGCCGGCTGCACGTCCGGCTGGTTGCGCTGTTCTCGCTGGTTGCCAGCATCCCGATGCTGCTGGTTGTTATTTTTGCCTCGCTGCTGTTCCAATATGGGGTCGAATTCTGGTTCTCCGACCGGGCCAGGGGGATGCTGGAAAATGCCAATGATCTGGCGCGCGGCTATTATGAGCAGAATCAGCGGGAGGTCGGCGAAGAAACGATCACGATGGCCAACGACCTGCGCAACTATTTGCAGCAGGCCGATCTTGAAAGCCCGGAATTTGCTGAGGGATACGTCTTTCAGGTGCTGTCGCGCAAGCTGAACGAGTCCGCGATAATCGAGATCGGATCCGATGGCGTGGCCAGAACCGCTGCGGCCGTCGATCCGGACAATGACGACCAGCGACCAAAGATCACCGAAGCGGTCATGAAGCAGCTCGAACAGGGGCAGAATTATGTCGTGACGGCACGGCCGAACAAGATCGAGGCGGTAACCGCGCTCGATCTGAAATCCCGTATTTTCCTCTACGCCGCTCGCGATTCGGACATGCTCGCGCTCAGCCAGTGGGAACGGGCGCAGGCCGTCCTGGCCGACTATGAAGAACTTTTTTCGCGCTCCCGAAGCCTGCAGTTGCAGTTCAACATTGCCCTGTTCGTGATATCGCTGCTGATCGTCGGTCTTGTCCTGTGGATTGCCCTGCTGGTCGCGGACCGGATGGTAAAGCCGGTCAGCGATCTCGTTCACGCGGCCAAGCGGGTCACCGAGGGGGACCTGGCGACCCGCGTTCCCACAACATTCGAAAGCGACGAAATCGGCACGCTGGGCCGCGCGTTCAACCGGATGACGGAACGGCTCGAGACACAGACGACTGCGCTGATCACCGCCAACGAGCAATTGGGCAACCGGCGTGCGTTTATCGAGGCGGTCCTGGAATCGGTGACTGCGGGCATTATCAGTCTCGACCAGAAGGGCGAGATCAAGCTCGTCAATTCCCAGGCCCAGTCGCTGCTGTCAAAACCAATTGATGACCTGCTCGATGCGGATATCGCCCTGGCCGCACCGCAATTTGCCGAACTGATTGCTGAAGGCGTCGAAAACAGCATCATCGAATTTGCCTCTGACGCCGACATGCGAACACTGGCGGTGAAAATAGTCGGCGGACCGAACGGCCATGTCATCACCTTTGAAGACATCACCCAGCAACTGCTCGACCAGCGGCGTGCGGCCTGGTCCGACGTCGCCCGTCGTATCGCACATGAAATCAAAAACCCTCTCACACCGATCCAGCTTGCGGCAGAACGGTTGCAGCGGCGCTTTGGCAGCAAGCTGACCGCCGATCCCGATGTCTTTGAAAATCTGACCGGCACGATTGTCCGGCAAGTCGGCGATTTGAGAAATATCGTGGATGAATTCTCATCCTTCGCGCGCATGCCCAAGCCCGTTTTCCGACAGGAGAATCTGGACGATATTCTGAAGCAGGCCCTGTTCATGCAGGATGTCGCCTGGTCGGCGATCAGCTTCGACTTCACCGCCTCGGATCAGCCGATATCGCTGGTTTGCGACCGTCGACAGCTCGGTCAGGCTCTCACCAATATCATCAAGAATGCGGCCGAGGCCATTCAGCAAAAGGCGGAAACCAGCAGCAAATTCAAAGTGTCGGACGGCGAAATCAATCTCGCCGTCCGAATGGAGAACCAGCTTGTGGTGATCGAATTGACCGACAACGGCATTGGTCTGCCGGCTGAGCGGGACCGGATCGTCGAACCCTATATGACCACCCGTGCGAGCGGAACCGGACTGGGCCTGGCGATCGTCAAGAAGATCATCGAAGAGCATTTCGGAGAGATCAAGTTCACCGATGCGCCCGAAAGCGGCACACAGGTGACGATCAGACTGAATCCGTCGAAATTGGCTCGATTATCCCATGGCGGCGGGGCCAGCCTGCAATCCCGATCCGCAGACGGCGGCGAAACGATGGTAGAAATTGAAAAGTGAGAGTTAGAGGTCCAGCATGGCGTTAGATATTCTGGTTGTCGACGACGAGCCCGATATTCGGGATCTGATATCCGGTGTCCTTGAGGATGAGGGCTATACGACCCGTGTCGCCGCCAATAGCGACGAGACGATTGCCGCGGTCAACGAGCGGCGTCCTTCCCTTGTCTTGCTGGATGTCTGGTTGCGGGGCTCCCGCATGGACGGTTTGGAGCTGCTTTCCGAGCTGAAGCAGCTGGATGCCAAGATGCCGATCATTGTGATCTCCGGCCATGGCAATATCGATACGGCCGTCGCCGCCATCTCCCAGGGCGCTGTCGATTTTATAGAGAAGCCGTTTGAGGCCGAGCATCTGTTGCATCTGGTGGCGAGGGCAACCGAGACCGAGCGGCTGCGCCGGGAAAACGAGATTCTGAAGGCGCGGGTCGGATTCGCCGACGAACTGACCGGCAATTCCGCTGCGGTCAACAACGTGCGGGCGACTCTGAAGCGTGTCGCGGGGACCGGCAGCCGCTTGCTGATTTCCGGCCCCGCCGGTGTCGGCAAG
>CAWUKF010000145.1:0-6510 GCA_963922745.1 uncultured Sphingomonadales bacterium | reverse complement strand
GCATCCCAGCGCACCGCCGCCCGCCAGCACCACGCCAACCGCCCTCCCGGTCAAAAACCGGGCGACCTTGGCAAAGTCCGCCTCATCGTCGAGCGCGACATGATGGTGCAGCTTTGGCGCGCGCGGATCGATCCAGTCGCCGCTGTGGCTGATCGACTTGCTGCTGGTCGATCGCAGCAGCAGCAAACTGCGCTGCGGCTCCGCTATCCAGCGCATCGCCGCCTCTTCCATATCATTGGGCGTGGGATCCGTCTGGCCGGGCCGCCCGACCATCACCAGGGCATCTGCGTTGCGGCAGACCATCTGGCCCCAGTCTTCCGGGCCGCTGCCATCGATCAGCACATAGGCGCCCCTGGTCTCCTGTTCGGCCAGCCAGGCCTGATATTCATGCGGGTCGGCGGCTTCACTGGTCGCCCGGTCTATCGGCACAACCGGCGTCTCCGCCCGGACCACGGTCTCGAAGGCGGCAGCCAGCCGGGCCAGAAAACCGTCCGGCATCTTGCTGGATCCGGCCGGCAACAAAGCGATCACCCGCGGATTTTTTGCGGAGACCGAAGCGGTTCGCGCTGTCGACACCGCCAGCCGCTCCGACACCAGCTTCAGCATCGCGGCATATAGTTCCGGGTGGCGCAGGGCAATTTCGTCGAACGCCTGCCGCGAGACTTCCAGCACCCGGGAATCCCGCGTGGCCACGACATCGGCGGTCCGCTTGCCACCCGCGAAAAAGGCAAGCTCGCCGACTGCTTCCCCGGTTTCGATATGGGCGACGATGCGGGTCTTGTTAATAACGATCCGGAACCGGCCGGATTCGACAAAATAGAGGGCGTCGGCATCCTCGCCCTGGTGAACCAGCGCCTGACCGCCGGCAATGTGCCGCATCTCCGACACCGCCTCCAGCGCCTCCAGCGCAGCGGGTGCCACCCCCTCGAACAGCGCGTGCCGGCTCAAATCAGGCTTTTCTGTTGGTTCAGCCACGCAATACTCCCCGTCTGGTGCGACCCTTCAGAGAAACCTATCCCGCTTTACCCCGCGACAATCAAGCCCGGCCCCGATCGAAATGACAGATCAGACCCCGACTGGGTGCCACCTCATTGGCCAGCATCGCCAGATAGGCCGATCGCAGCGCATCCTGCCCGTCGATATCCTCGATCGCCAGATAGGCACTGGCGCCTTTGACAAAGGCAGCGAACTGCTCGTCCACCCGCGTCCGGAATTCGGCCGGTCCGATGTCCTTGATCAGGCTTTCGGCCGCGGTCGGCGCAAAGAACAGCTCCGGCTTCGGACCTTGCAAATCATCACCGCCACCGCGCTCGTCGATATGGGTGACCCCGACCAGCGAGCTGAACTTCAGATTGTCGCCCCAGTGCGTATGAATAGCAGCGAGCAAAGAACCACTGCCGGCGAAATCGACCGAAACGGTCGGCCGGTCGGCGTCGGCCGTCGTCAGATCGTCATAGCTGAGCACCTCGTCATACAGCGCAGTCTGCTCAACAAAGCCCTTGTTGCCCCCTGATGTCAGCCCGATCCGTTTGCTCGCCGGACTCAGATTTTTCGCCACCATCGCCAGGCCGAGCGAGGTTTTCGACGATGCGCTGGTCATCACCAGCGCCTCCGCTCCAAACCAGTCGTTCGCGCGCATGAACTGTTCGATCAGGAAACTGGTCGTGAACAGCGGCTGGAAGATCGCCCGCTCCGCTTCATGCGCACCGGCATCCGTGCCCAGCCGATGATATTGATTGTAGATCATCGCCAGCCCCTGCCGGTGCGTCGCGCCGTCGATGAACCCGCCGTCCTGCACATTCGCTGGCGTGACCCGCAAATGGCTCGCCATCGGCAGATAGCCATAGACCCGCTCACCCACCGCAATATCCGAATTTTCCGAGGCCACGACCCGGGCAAAGCCCCAGACCGGAACAATGCCCCACGGGTCGTCGCCGGTTGGAAAGAAATTCCAGTAGCCAAAGCCGTCACCGACCGCAGCATAGGTGATATTGTTGGCGGTCAGCGCATATTTTTCTACCGCCAGCAGGATCTCACCCGCGGCCAGCTCCGGCGCATCGGCTTCGCGCCACTGCGTTTGCGACAGATCGTCTTTCTTCACCCACAGGCTTTGCATCTCTCAGTCTCCATCCGATTTTCCGGTTGCCGGGCAGCATAAGCACTCGCGCCCATTTGGCAAAAGCATTTGCCAAAAAGCGCTCGCCTGCTAATCCTGCCGACAAGGGAAAATTGCGCGACCACGCGCCATCGGGGAGATTTTTTGTGAGTGCAGCACCGGTTTCAGGTTTTGAAGCGGCGATCGCGCCCGTTACCAATGTTTCGGACTTCATCTGGGGCGGGACTTGGGAAGGCGCGGAGATCCTCCCGATACCGCCGATGGTGGTGATCCTGCTCGGCGCCGGCATATATTTCATGATCGGCCTGCGCGGCTATCCGCTGCTGCGCCTGTTTCCCGCACTCGCCGGCCTGTTCAAGAAATCGGGCGGCCAGGGCAAAGGCGAGATTTCTCCCTTCGCAGCCCTCTCGACCGCTCTCTCCGGCCAGGTTGGTACCGGCAATCTCGCCGGCGTCGCCACCGCCATCACCCTTGGCGGCCCCGGCGCGATCTTCTGGATGTGGGTCACCGCCCTGTTCGGCATGGCGCTCGCCTTTGCCGAGGGTTCGCTCGCTGTCCGCTTCCGCGAGCAGGCCGAGGACGGCACCTATCGCGGCGGCCCGATGAGCTATATCACCATCGGCCTCGGCCCGAAATGGACCTGGCTGGCAATCCTGTTCTGCCTCGGCACCCTGTTCTCCGCGCTGGTCACCGGCAACGGCATCCAGGCCAACAGCCTTGGCGACAGTGCCAATGAACTGTTCGGCGTCGAGGAATGGATCGGCGGCGCGGTAGCAGCGGTCGCCGTTTTCATCGTCATCATCGGCGGCATCAAGTCGATTGGCCGGGTCGCCGAAACCATCGTGCCGTGGATGGCCGGTGCCTATCTGCTGATGGCCTTCATCGCTTTGGTCATCAACATCCCCGACCTGCCGGAAACCTTCGGTCGCATCTTCGGCGGCGCCTTCAACGCGCAATCAGCCAGCGGCGGCTTCCTCGGCGCCGCGATCATCATCGCGATCCGCGCCGGTGTCGCCCGCGGTCTGTTCTCCAACGAGGCCGGCCAGGGTTCGACCCCGATCGCCCATGCCGTCGCCCAAACCAACGATCCGGCCGCACAGGGCCGCTTCGCGATGATGGGCACGTTTATCGACACGGTGGTAATCTGCACGATGACCGCGCTGGTCATGCTCACCGTCGAGGGTAATTTCACCCATACTTTGGCCGACGGCACCGCCGAGGCGGTCAAGCACGCCTGGCAGTCCGATCTCAACGGCTTCGCGATGACTTCCGGCGCCTTTGCCGCCGCCTTCCCGTTCCTCGTGTTCGGCATCCCGGTCGGCACGCTGATCGCATCGGTCGCGCTGATCCTGTTCGTGTTCACCACTTTGCTCACTTGGAGCTATTATGGCGAGCGCGCGATCACCTATCTCTACGACCTCATTCCCGGCTCCACCCTGAAGGGTGAGATCAGGCTCCATTTCGCCTGGCGGATTCTCTGGTGCCTGGTGATCTTCATCGGCTCGTTCGCGCCGCTCGAGCTGATCTGGCGGCTCGGCGATATTTCCAACGCCGTCATGACCCTGCCGAATATCGTCGGCCTGCTGGCCCTCTCCGGCGTGGTCTTTGCCCTGGCCAAGGGCCATCGCTCCGCCGGCACCGACCACGGTCGCGAGACGCCGAAGGAATTGATGGAAGAGGTGACCGGCGCGCCGGGCCACTAGATGGAAGCTTCTTTTAACCTCAGGCGCCGGGCCGGCGCATCCGCGCCCTTGGCTATCGCACCAATAAGGCGCGGCGGCCAGTCGACCTTGCCTCGCTTCGCTTGGTATCATTTCCATCAAACCGAGCGTAGCGAGGCAAGCGCGACCGCGCGCCCGAGCTTGTGCGAGGAAAGCCAAGCAGCCGGATGCCTGCGCCCGGCGACTGAGGTCTAAAAAAATGCTCAAACGGCTCTATGACTGGATGCTCGACAAGGCCGCGCACAAACAGGCCCCGAAATGGCTGGCCGGAATCAGCTTTGCCGAGTCCAGCTTCTTCCCTATCCCGCCCGACGTGATGCTCGCACCCATGTGCCTGGCAAAGCCGGAGCGCTCCTGGTGGTACGCTTTAGTCTGCACGATCGCCTCGGTGCTCGGCTCGCTGCTCGGCTATGCCATCGGCTATTTCTTCTTCAAGACCATCGGCCTGCCGATCCTCGAATTTTACGGCGTCACCGACAAGTTCGAGCTGTTCGCCGCCAGCTTCAACGAACAGGGCTGGATCGTGGTGCTGCTCGCCGGCTTCACGCCGCTGCCGTTCAAGGTCATCACCATCGCCGCCGGCAGCACCGCGATGCCGCTGCAGATCCTGATCGGCGCGGCCATCCTGTCCCGTGCCGCCCGCTTCTTTCTGGTCGCGGCGCTGCTGCGCTTCTTCGGTCCGCCGATGAAGAACTGGATCGACCGCAATTTCGCGCTCGCCACCACGCTGGTTGGCCTGCTGTTCGTCGGCGGCTTTGCCGCGGTAAACTGGCTGCTATGACAAGCAACAAATGCTATCAGCGCGGCAGCATTTTTTAAGTGGTCCAGCCGCTGCACATTTTCTAAAGGCTAATCATGAGCACCAGACAGGTTTCCGACAGCAACGATCCCGTGATCGAGAATATCGCCCAGCTGGTCGAGCCGATGGCTGGTGGCGAAAAGCCCAAGGATCGCTGGCGGATCGGCACCGAACACGAGAAGTTCGTCTATTCGACCACTGACCATCATGCCCCCAGCTATGACGAGCCCGGCGGCATCAAGGACCTGCTGCTGGCGATGCGCGAATTCGGCTGGCAGCCGGTGGAAGAAGGCGGCAAGGTCATCGCCATGTCCGGCCCCGACGGCGCGATCAGCCTCGAGCCCGCCGGTCAGCTCGAACTCTCCGGCGCCCCGCTCGAAAATCTCCACGAAACCTGCAACGAAACCGGCCGCCATCTCAACCAGGTCAAGGCGATCGGCCAGAAAACCGGCACCGGCTTTCTCGGCATGGGCATGTGGCCGGACAAGACCCGCGCCGAATTGCCGATCATGCCCAAGGGCCGCTACAAGATCATGCTCGACCATATGCCGCGCGTCGGCACTCTCGGGCTCGACATGATGCTGCGCACCTGCACCATCCAGGTCAATCTCGACTATGCCAGCGAAGCCGACATGGCACAGAAATTCCGCGTCGGACTGGCGCTGCAACCGCTGGCCACCGCGCTGTTTGCCAATTCGCCCTTCACCGAGGGAAAACCCAATGGCTATCAGAGCTTCCGCAGCCATATCTGGTCCGACACCGATCCCCATCGCACCGGCATGCTGCCCTTCGTGTTCGAGGACGGCTTCGGCTACGAACGCTATGCCGAATATATGCTCGACGTGCCTATGTATTTCGTCTTCCGCGACGGAAAATATATCGACGCCGCCGGCCTCAGCTTCCGCGATTTCCTCAAGGGTAATCTCTCGGTACTGCCCGGCGAGAAACCAACCATGTCCGACTGGACCGACCATCTTTCCACCGCCTTCCCCGAAGTGCGCCTGAAAAGCTTCCTCGAGATGCGCGGCGCCGATGGCGGTCCGTGGAACCGGATCTGCGCCCTGCCCGCTTTCTGGGTCGGCCTGCTCTACGACCAGACCGCACTCGACGCCGCCTGGGACCGGGTCAAGCACTGGACCATGGAAGAACGCGAGGCGTTGCGCAACGGCGTCCCCGAGCACGGCCTCGATACGCCACTGCCCCGCGGCGGCAAGCTCAACGATCTGGCGAAGGAAATCCTCGACATTTCCTCCGCCGGCCTCACCGCCCGCAACCGCCTCAACAGCAGCGGCGACAATGAAAGCGGCTTCCTCGACCCGCTCCGCGAAGTCGTCGCCAAGGGCAAGTCTCCGGCCGCCCAGCTGCTCGACCGCTACCACGGCGAATGGAACGGCGACGTCAGCAAAATCTACGACGAAATGAGTTTCTGAAACCTTGTGCTCCGCGCTCGACGCGGAGCCCTGGCGGCAAGCGCGCAAGTGATGTTGTGCTCCGCACTCGATGCGGAGCCTTGGGAGGCAAACACCCTCTTCGCTACGCAGAGCTCCGCATCAAGTGCGGAGCACAACACCACGACCCGAGCTAAAACTCAAATGCCGGCTGATCGTAGCTATCCTCCGGCCTCTCCGCTTCCTCCGCCCCTTCCAGATTGGCCAGCGTCAGCCCCAGCAGCCGAACCCCGTTCTCCACCGGCATGATACTCGCCAGCAGATCTCGCCCGAGCCGCGCAAACTCGGCCTTGTCCGCAACAAAATGGTCGACCGACTGCGACCGCGTCACCTGCCGGAAGTCAGCATATTTCGCTTTCAGCGTCACCGTGCGCCCGCGCGCCTCGCATTTCTCGATGCTGGTCCAGACAATATCGATAATATGTT
>CAWUKF010000144.1:0-6585 GCA_963922745.1 uncultured Sphingomonadales bacterium | reverse complement strand
TTGGTCGACAGCGCCGCGATCAACGGGGTCTGGTCGGCCGGCTTGGCCAGCACCGCATTGCCCGCCGCCAGCGCCGCAGCCACCTGGCCGGTAAAGATAGCGAGCGGGAAATTCCACGGCGAGATACAGCTGATAATGCCGCGCGGCTTGCCCTCAGGCGCCTTCTCGGCCTCCTTCGCGTAAAAGCGCAGGAAATCGACGGCCTCGCGCAATTCGGCGATGGTGTCGAACTGGGTCTTGCCGGCTTCCCGCGCCAGCAGCGCAAAAATTTCGCCGTGATGCTGCTCATAGAGATCGGCGGCCTTGCGCAGCACCGCCGCCCGTTCGGCGACGGGAGCGTCCCAGATTTTCGCCTCGGTTATGGCGTTGAGCGCCTGTTCCTCGTCGGCTTCGATCACTTCGCCGACCTGGCTTTCCCGGAGCGCGGGATTGAAGATCTTGTGCGCGGTGCCGCTGGTGACCGGCCGAACGGTAAGCGGCGACGAGCGCCACAGTTTTTCGGCGAAGGGCGCACGCTCGGCGACATAGTCGTTCATGTCGCTGCGATTGGCCAGATCCCAGCCGCGCGAATTGAGCCGTTCCGGCATATAAAGGTCAGCCGGCTTGACGATCTTCGACTGGCTCGCCGACTGGTCGGCCTTGAGCGTCTCGAACGGATCGGTGGCGATCATTTCGGCAGCCACCGAATGATTGGCGAGCTGGTTGACGAAGGAGGAATTGGCGCCATTTTCGAGCAGGCGACGGACCAGATAGGCGAGCAGTTCGCGATGCTTGCCGACCGGGGCATAGATGCGCGAACGGACCTTTTCGTTGCGCAGCAGCGCGTCGTGCAGGGTCTCGCCCATGCCGTGGAGGCGCTGGAACTCGAAATCCTGCTTGTTGCCGGCCATTTCCAGGATCGCCGCGACGCTGTGCGCATTGTGGGTGGCGAACTGAGGATAGATGCGGTCGGTCATGTTGAGCAGCTGCGCCGCGCAGCAGATATAGCTGATATCGGTGGCCGACTTGGTCGTGAATACCGGGAAGTCGGGCACGCCGTCCATCTGGGCGCGCTTGATCTCGCTGTCCCAATAGGCGCCCTTGACCAGCCGGACCATGATCTTGCGGTCGAGCTGGATCGCCAGCGAATAGAGCCAGTCGAGCACGAAGCTGGCGCGCTTGCCGAATGCCTGCACGACCACGCCGAAACCGTCCCATCCGGCGAGGCGCGGGTCGCTGAGCACCATTTCGATCATGTCGAGCGACAGGCCCAGGCGATAGGCTTCCTCGGCATCGATATTCAGGCCGATATTGGCATCGCGGGCTGCCCGCGCCAGTTCGCCGACGCGTTCGGCCAGTTCGGGCACAGCCTTGGCCTGCTGGCTCATTTCGTAACGGGGATAGAGAGCCGACAGCTTGATCGAGAGGCCGGGATTTTCGCGCAGGTCATCGGATACGGCGACCTTGGCGATTTCCTTTATCGCGTCCGCATAGGCGGCGAAATATTCATCCGCGCCATCTTGCGTTATCGCCGCCTCGCCGAGCATGTCATAGGAATAGGTAGCGCCCCTTTCCTTCCATTTTTCGGCTCGCTTCAGCGCCAGCTTCATGTCTTCGCCGAGCACGAACTGGTTGCCCAGTTCCTTCATTGCCTGACGCACGGCCATGCGGATCACCGGCTCGCCGAGTCGCTTGATCGCGCCGCGCAGGGCATCGAGCGGCCCGCGGCTTTCCGGCTTGTTGATCACGCTGCGGGTCATTTCCAGCGCGTAGGTCGAGGCGTTGACCAGCGAGCTTTCCGACTGCCCGATATGATCGCGCCAGTTGGACGGCCCGATCTTGTCCTCGATCAGATCGTCGATCGTCTGATTGTCGGGCACGCGCAACAGCGCTTCGGCGAGCGTCATCAGCGCCAGGCCTTCGTCTGTGGACAAGCCATATTCGCCCAGGAAACTCTCCGTCAGCGTGGGCCCGGATGCGGTGCGGACCTCGCGAACGACCTGGATCGCCCGTTCCTGTATCCGCTTGCGCATATTCTCGTCCGGACCGAAACTGGAGATCAGATATTCAAGAATCTCCGCCTCGTCGGTGCGATGATGCGTGCGGACTTTGTCCCGGAAATCAATCAGTGTGTTCATTGATCAAGCTGTTCCTCTTCGTTTGATCTGTGCGTTTGACTATCCCGGAGCAAGGGGAGAAGTGGTGATGAATGGGTGGAGTTGTTCAGCTGGCTGATCGGCAGAGACTATCGCAATAGCCGTCGCCAACGCAAGCCTTGTGACTGTGGCGGTCGAGAATCGGCTATCCAGCCGCCGAACGCGGGCAAACCGACCATCGGCAGCGGAGCGCGAAACGCCTGTCGTGACGGGTACAGGCCGGTGAGCGCCCGTTCGGGAAGCGTTCGATTCGGGAGGAAATAGATAACCACGCTCCTCCGGGCCGGATGCCGAGGGGATGTCGGCATTCCATGGCGAAGAGGGCAAACCTTGCCCGGAGGAGATCGTGGCTACCTGTGACACCGGCTTGTCTTGGGGGGGAGCAGAACCGGTGTACAAGCCCTTTCTAGTGCGGGCAGGCTGTCGGGAAGATGGCGTAAATCTAAACTTTCTGTAATGTGCGGCTTTCCCCGAAAATAGTCCCCGGGTACCGGCAAGGCGCGGCGGATTACCAAAATTTAATCCGCTGAAAAGGATCCGGCAAGCGCTTGGTGCGTATCATCAGTCCGTGTTTCAGGAAAAAGGATGATGATCATGACACTATTCAGAAAGCTCACACTATCCTGCGCCATTCCCTGCGCACTGCTGGCGATGGCGGGTACGGCGGAGGCGGCGGCCAAGACCCCGAAGGAACAGCTCCAGGAGAAGCTGGCGGGATATACGGCTGGCGAAGCGGTCAGCTGCATCCCGCAATATGCCATCCAGTCGGTCAAGGTGTATGACAAGACGGCGCTGCTCTATGAAGTGAGCGGTGACAAATATTATCTCAATATTCCCGACACCGGCGCGAGCTCGCTCGATGACAGCGATATCCTGGTGACCGAGAACTGGACGTCCCAGCTGTGCAATGTCGATATTGTCAAATTATGGGATCCGGGCAGCCGGATGCAGACGGGCTTTGTCGGGCTGGGCAAGTTCATTCCCTACACGAAGACCAAGGAATATAAGTGATCCGCTGAACCGGATTGCCACGCGCCGGCCGGTGGTCACATCGGGCCGGCAAGGCTCAGCTCCACCCGCAATCCGGGCTGGTTGTCCGTCAGTTCGAGCTTGCCGCCGTGCAGTTTTGCCACGGCCTCGACCAGCGACAGGCCCAGTCCGGAGCCGGTGCCGCTGCGCGCGCTGTCCAGCCGCCCGAAGCGTTTCTGGGCCTCCGCCCGGCGTTCGGCGGGGATTCCGGTCCCGTTGTCGGCAACCGATAACAGGATCCGGTCGCCCTGCCGGGTGGCGGTCAGCCGGATCAGGTCCGCGCCTTCGGCATATTTCAGGGCATTTTCGATCAGATTGCCGAGCGCCTGGCTGACCAGTTCGCGGTGCAGCGACACTGTCAGACCGGCGGGTGCGGCATATTGCAGGTCCAGCTCGTGATCTTCCGCCAGCGGGCCATAGACTTCGACCAGATCCGACAGGAGCTCGGCGATGTCGGTCCCGACAAAGCGGTCCCTGCCGATCCCTGCCTCCGCGCGGCTGATCTGCAGGGCTGTGGTCAGCATCGCCAGCAGGGTTTCAGCCTCGGTCGACACTTTCTGCAGCGCGGCCAGCGCCGCTTCATCCCGGGTCTCGACGATGGCATGTTCGATCACCGACTTGAGCCGCGTGATCGGGGACCGCAGATCATGGGCCAGCCCGTCGGTCATCATGCGCAGTTCCGACACCAGCGCCTCGAGCTGGTCCAGCATGGCGTTGATGCCTTCGCTCAAATGGTCAAACGGCCCGTCGGTGCCATCCAGATATATGCGCTGCGACAGGTCGCCGCCGCGCACCGCATCGGTGACGTTCGTGACGACCTTGATCCTCCGGCTGATCAGCTTGCCGAGCAGGAACGCGATCAGCAGGGCAATCGGCAGCGCCAGGGCGAAGGCCGTCAGGATCGCCGTGCGGTTGATCTCGGTCAGGCGCTGCTCGCTGGTCAGGACATGACCGGTCAGCAGGCGCGAACCGTCCGGCAGCAGCGTCGCCATGAAACCGATCGGTTCGGCCGTATCCGATCCCTTGCGATAGAGGGTGCGGACGGTCCAGCCGCTGCTGCTGACCAGCTGTTCCGGCCAGCGGTTGATATTTCCGATCACGGCCTGGCCATTCGGCAGGGTCAGCAATATCACCATGTCCCGGTTGCGGCCCAGTTCCAGCCGCTTTTCGATTTCATAGGCCAGGCCGGCGAGACCGCCGCTGCGATATTGCACCAGCAGATTGTCATGCAGTTCGCCGACAAAGGCCTTTTGCTCACCGATCAGCGCGCGTTCGCTGGCCTCGTGCACGTAGAACAGGATCGCGCCCGTCGCCAGCAGCTGGGCGAGGAAGATCATCAGGACAAGACGGGTGGTCGTATAGCCAAAAATTCCGGAAAACCGCAAAATCGCTAGCCCTCGCCGAGGCGGTAGCCGGCACCGCGGATGGTGTGCAGCAGCGGCCGGTCAAACCCGTCATCCAGCTTGCGGCGCAAACGGCTGATATGGACATCGATGACATTGGTGCCGGGATCGAAATGATAGTCCCACACGCCTTCGAGCAGCATCGTCCGCGTCACCACCTGTTCGGCGTGGCGCAGGAGATATTCGAGCAGCCGAAATTCCCTGGGCTGAAGGTCGATCACCTTGCCTGCGCGCGTGACCTTCCGCGACAGCAGATCCAGATCCAGATCCTCGCAGGACAAGGACGTCTCGACTCCGCTGCTGCCGCCCTTGCGGATCAGCAGATTGACCCGGGCCAGCAGCTCGGCAAAGGCGAACGGCTTGACCAGATAATCGTCGGAACCGGCGAGCAGGCCCTCGACCCGGTCGTCGGGTGCGCCGAGCGCGGACAATATGATCACCGGCGTGTCGATCTTGGCTGCGCGCAGGGCGCCGAGCACCGACATCCCGTCCATCACCGGCAACATCCGGTCCAATATGATCGCGTCATAGCTGCCGTCACTGGCGTGAAACAGGCCGTCGCGGCCGTTGTCAGCCTTGTCGACCAGGAACCCGGCTTCATCCATCGCCTTGGCGATATAATTTGCGGTTGCCTGATCGTCTTCCACCAGCAGTATCTTGTGGCCCATGTCCCAGGCTCCATCTTGCATAATAGACCGGGCATAACCCCCTGCAATTCAACGAGTCACGTTAAACTTTCGTCATGTTACCCTGTCCGGGCGGCGAAAATGAACATTTTTTAATCTGGCAGCAACCGTCCGGTGCGCGTTCCTTGTGCATGAACAGGAGGACGGAGCGGCAGGTTGCTTCGCCTATTAAAGCATTCAGGACAAACCAATCAGGAATTTCATCATGCAAAAATCATTTCTTTCGGCCGTCGCAATGGGAGCGCTGGTGATGACGGCTTCCGGCTGCTCGGCGAACGGCGAAGCCAAGGACAAGGGCGCCGATGCCGACCTTGCCGTGGCCACCACCCTCGACCCCGTCGTGCAGGCGACCAGCAATGCCAAGACCACCGGTTCGGTCAAGACAGTTGAAGAGGCTTATACCGCGATGCGCGAGATCCGGGCAGCACGGCTTGCCATTTTCGACGGGTCGGGACCGGCCGCCATATCCTTTGTAAACGATGCGTCGAAGAAGCTTGCCGCGGCCAAGATGGCGAACGAGAAGGACACGGCGGCTGCCGACTCCGCGCAGATCGCAGCCGGCTTCATGCCCTTCGACATGTCGATGACGATCGCGGAAGACTATAAGGCGACGCCACAGCAGGCACTGAAGATTCAGGAAGCGAACCAGCATCTCGCGAAAGGCGACCACAAGACTGCGGTCGAGAAGCTGCGACTGGCGGATATCGACGTCCAGACGACGGCTGCCCTGTTGCCCGTCGGACCAACCATGGACCATCTGACCGAGGCCGCCAACCTGCTGGAGCAGGGCAAATATTATGCAGCCAATACGGCCCTGAAGGCGATCGAGGACAGCGTTGTCGTCCAGGCCTATGACGCAGATGGCCTGCCGATCGAAAAACCGGTCAAGCCGTCCACCACGACCGCCGGCAGTGGCGTGGCGAAAAAAGGCTGAGAGTCAGCAGCAGATACTCGCAGGCATCGAGAGGAGTGCACCAATGACATCCGATCACGATATGAATCCCAAGACGGTCCGTGAGGTCGTGGCCCGGTTCGACGATGCCGACCGGTTCGAAGATGCGGTCGAAGCCGTCGCGGAAGCCGGCATCGATCGCGCGAATATTTCGATGCTGGGCAGCAGCCGGGCCGTCGAGGAAAAGCTCGGACACCGGCTTCGCCGGACGGCGGATCTGGAAGACGATTCCGAGGCGCCGCAGACCGTTTTTGCCAATCGCCACGAGATGGCGGAGGGCAAGGCGGCTGCGTTCGGTCTGCCCGTCTATGTCGGCGGCGCGTCTGCGGGCCTGGCAGTCGTGGCATCGGGTGGAACGCTCGCGATTGCCGCCCTGGTGG
>CAWUKF010000143.1:0-6732 GCA_963922745.1 uncultured Sphingomonadales bacterium | reverse complement strand
GAGCCGAATATCTTGGAGCCGAAGACAATCGCATATTCGCGGCGCTTCTCGCGGCCTGCCTCGCCGCCGACAATGACCCCGGGATGCGGACGTGGTTCGTCGCTTTCCTGGGCGATGCCATATTGATGCTGATATTTATCGCGAAAATTGCGCGCCATAATCTTTACTGATCCCCGTACCAATACGCTTGGGAGCTATTCTGCTGCTTCATCCTATAGCCCGAACGCGATTTTTTGTGAACCGAATTAACTTTTCGCCGATCATGCAAAAAAGTTCAAATAAATCTGCCGAACGAGTCTTTTCCGTCACACCACTAGGGATTGAGTCTGGCGCGGAAGCGGTGACTCCATATCTGGTGGCGGACTCGTTTCGTTCTCGCGCGGGATCTTTCGTTAACCATTAAGATACGCCTTTAACCTATATTAACGACCTTGACCGCCGACGATTTCGGACTCACCGTTAACGCCGCTGGAAAAAGGAATACAGGTTCATGGGGATTATCGAGCGCATTCACGCGCCCAAAACACGCACCGCACAAAAGGCTGTGGAACTGCCACTGGGGCAGATATTGAAAATGGATTGCATCGAGGCGATGGCGTCGCTGCCGGATGCATCGGTCGATATGGTTTTTGCCGATCCTCCCTATAATCTGCAGCTGGGTGGCGATCTCTTTCGGCCCGAAGGCGGCCAGGTGGATGCGGTCGACGACGCCTGGGACCATTTTGACAGCTTCGCCGCTTATGACGCGTTTACCCGCGCCTGGCTCGCCGAAGCACGCCGTATCCTCAAGCCCAACGGCTCGCTCTGGGTGATCGGCAGCTATCACAATATTTTCCGGGTCGGTGCATCGCTGCAGGATCTGGGCTACTGGATCCTCAATGACATCATCTGGCGCAAGGCCAATCCGATGCCGAATTTCAAGGGCACGCGCTTCACCAATGCGCACGAGACGCTGATCTGGGCGTCGAAATCGGAAAAGTCGAAATATACGTTCAACTATCGCGCAATGAAGAATCTCAACGACGAGCTGCAGATGCGCAGCGACTGGGTGATGCCGATCTGCGGCGGCCAGGAACGGCTGAAACGCGATGGTGCAAAGGCGCATCCGACGCAGAAGCCGGAAGCCTTGCTGTACCGCATCATGCTGGCGACGACCAATCCCGGCGATGTCGTGCTCGACCCGTTCTTCGGAACCGGTACCACCGGCGCGGTGGCGAAGCGGTTGGGCCGCGAATGGATTGGCTGCGAGAAGGAGGACAGCTATTGCGAAGTCGCCGAACAGCGGATCGCCGAGGCGCTGCCGCTCGACGAAAGCTCGCTGAAGACGATGCAGTCGCCGAAATCCAAGCCGCGAGTGGCTTTCGGGACGCTGGTGGAAACCGGCTATCTCAAGCCCGGTGACGAATTGTGCAGCAAGAACCGCAAGTTCAAGGTCAAGGTGCGGGCCGACGGCTCGCTGCTCTGGGACGGGCAGGAGGGTTCGATCCACAAAATCGGGGCGACGGTGCAGGGGGCGCCGAGCTGCAACGGCTGGACCTACTGGCATTATGACGACGGCAACAAGCTGAAGCCGATCGACGATCTGCGGCAGACCTATCTGCTCGCCACCGAACCCTGATATGGGCGCACATTTGGAAGAATTGGAAGCATGTGGAGCCGATGCGAGGCTCTATCTCAAACCGGTCGGGCTGGTCGATAGTCCGCAATGGCATGATGATAAAAATACAAGATTAAACAACAGTTTAATATGGTTTTCTCAGATTGAATATCTGGTTATAGAGGAGGGGCGACCGAACCTCAGGGGGCTGGTCAACATAACCCAGTGGCCGGAATGGTCAAATGCGCTGCCGGATCCGCTGGCGCAGCGCGCCGCCACGCAATTTGCCAACCTGACCCGGCACCACGAACCGCTGACCTGCGGCGAGCGCGTGCTGCGTTTTGACCAGCCGCATGTCATGGGCATTCTCAACATCACGCCAGACAGTTTTTCCGACGGCGGCAAGCATCAGGACGATCCCGACAAGGCCGCCGAGGCAGGCCTGACGATGGCGGTCGCCGGTGCCTCGATCCTCGATATCGGCGGCGAAAGCACCCGGCCGGGCGCCGACCCGGTCTGGGAGGGGGACGAGATCAAGCGCGTGCAGCCGGTAATCGAAAGACTGGCCCATTGCGGCGCGGTGCTGTCGATCGACACCCGCAAGGCTGCGGTCATGGAGGCGGCGATTGCTGCCGGCGCGCATCTGATCAACGATGTTTCAGCCCTGCTGCACGACAAGAGATCGCTCGAAGTGGCCGGTATCTCCGGCGTGCCGGTGGTGCTGATGCACGCCCCGTCGAGCGGCAAGGATCCTCACAAGAACGACGGCTATCGCAATATCGTCACCGATACGCTCGACTGGCTGGAACAGCGGATCGCCGATGTTGTCGCCGCGGGTTTCGAGCGCGAGAAGATCATCGTCGATCCCGGCCTTGGCTTCGGCAAGTCACTGGCCGACAATCTCGCACTGATGAACAATATTGCCATGTTCCATGCGCTGGGCCAGCCTTTGCTGATCGGTGCCAGCCGCAAGCGGATGATCGGTGCGCTGTCCAAGGAAGCGCCAGTGGACAAGCGTCTCGGTGGTTCTATCGCCTTTGCCCATCACGCGATTCAGCAGGGCGGGCAGATCGTTCGCGTCCACGATGTGCCGGAAACGGTGCAGGCGCTGCAGGTCTGGCGCGGCATGCGCGATGCGGGGCTGACCGCGCCGGTCTGAGGCGGTAGAATTGTGGCACATATCACAATGCACGCTTTCAAAAACTGTCAAGAATAGCCCCGTTCAAGACGGAAATGGCAAAATGCGTTGTCCGTTCAAACTCCGAAAGGGCAGTCGCCATGATCCATCCGAAATATAGCCTTACCCATTGCCTGTTGCTTGCCGCACTATTGATGGCAGCAACAACCTCTACGCCAGTGCTGGCCAAGGATGTGTTGATGCCCGCCGCCGGCAAACTGAATGGATCGAGAGGCAATTGTTCGGCCAATGCGACTTCGGCAACGCTGATGTCCGGGCACGGGGAACATGTCATGGCATTGGGAGACCGGCTGGCCTTCCCGGCAAAGAGAGGCGATGACTGGAAGATGACATGCAGCGCCGACGGTTTGACCATAACGACAGGAACCGGCTGTTTTTATGATGGTTATGTCGTGGCCGGGTTCGAACAGGAAGCCATGGCAATTTTCTGCTACGAAGGGGAAATTCCAGAGAAGTTGAAATGACAAAATCGGTACAGGCGGCGAATATCGTTTGTGCGGTTGCGGTCGGTCCAGCCAATTGATCGCGGCGATCACCAACCGATTGAATATCCCTTTGGTCAAAGCGCGCATATGAGGCTAGCATATAGGCGCGGCAAAAGTATCAGCAGCGGAGAAACGCATTGAACGACCGGCCCAGCCAAACCGTGCGAGAGATAGTCATCGTCGGCGGGGGCACCGCGGGCTGGATGACCGCTGCTGCGCTGTCCCGCAAGCTGGCGGGGATGGATAGCAGTATCTGCCTGATCGAATCAGCAGAGATCGGCACGGTCGGGGTTGGCGAAGCGACATTGCCGCAAATCCGGGAGTTCAACCGGATGCTGGAGATTGACGAAGCCGAGTTGATGGCGCGGACCAGCGCTACGATCAAGCTGGGTATTGAATTTCGCGACTGGGGCCGGGCGGGGGATCATTATATCCATCCCTTTGGCGTGCACGGCGAGCCGATCGGGCCAGCAGATTTCCATCATTACCGGGCCAGGCAGAATGCCGTCGCGGGGGCAGGAGACTTTGGCGAATATTGCCTGCCGATCGTTGCCGCGCGGCAGGATCGCTTTGCGCTGCCACCGACGGATGTTCCCTCGCCGCTGCAGGCCTATTCTTACGCCTTCCAGTTTGATGCCAGTCTCTATGCCGCCTTTCTGGCGGACTATGCGACGGCCCGCGAAACCGAGCGGATAGAAGGCAAGGTCGTCTCCGTCGCGAGCGATGGCGAGAGCGGCTTCATTCGTTCGGTGAAGCTGGAATCCGGACAATCTATCCAGGGCGACCTGTTTATCGACTGTTCGGGTTTTCGCGGACTGCTGATCGAGCAGGAACTGGCGACCGGGTTTGACGACTGGAGCGAGTGGCTGCCCTGCAACCGGGCGTTCGCGGTGCCCTGCGCCATCGCCGATCCGGTCGGACCCTATACGCGCTCGACAGCGCGCAATGCCGGCTGGCAGTGGCGGATTCCGCTGCAGCACCGGATCGGCAATGGCCATGTCTATTGCGACCGCTATATCAGCGACGAGGATGCGCTCGACCTGTTGATGACCAATCTGGAAGGCGAGCCGATTGCCCATCCCAAGCAGCTGTTTTTCAGAACCGGCAAGCGCAGGAAGTTGTGGAACCGCAATTGCGTCGCCATCGGCCTGTCGGGGGGCTTTCTTGAACCGCTGGAATCGACCAGCATCGATCTGATCCAGAGCGGTATATTGAACCTGCTTGCGCTGTTTCCCGAGAAGCAGTGCGCTGCAAGCGATGTGGATGAATATAATCGTCTGATGGATCTGGAATATGATCGCATCCGCGATTTCCTGATGCTGCACTATGTGCTCAACCAGCGCGACGAGCCCTTCTGGCGTGACATGCGGGAGATGGCATGGCCCGACAGCCTGCGTGCAAAGATCGAGGCGTTCCGGCGGCGTGCGCTGGTTCCGCATTATGACCATGGCCTGTTTCAGCCGGCCAGCTGGCTATCCGTGTTCATCGGTCAGAATCTGCTGCCGGAAAGCTGGGATCCGCGGGTGGATAGCTTGCCAGCCGAAGAACTTGCCGCCAGGCTGCAGCAGATCCGGTCGTCGGTCGAGTCTGCTGTCCGGAGGATGAGCGGCCATTCGGAATTTATCGAGCGCTACGGCGCCACCTTTGCCGCGTCGCAGGCCGGTGTCGCATGAGTGGCGGCGTCAAGCGGATAGCCCTGTTCGGCAAGGGGCACGAACTCTGGCCGGTTGCAGCCGTGCTGGGCAGAAGCCTGCCAGCCGGTATTGAGATCATCGTTGTCGAGGCTCCGGGTCATGATCGTGCGATCCCTTTGACGATCCGGCTGGACGATCCGCTGCTGGCCCGGCTGGCAATCATGGCCGAAGAATTTCAGGACATGGACAGCGCGGTGCTGGCGCTTGGCACCGAATTGCGCGACTGGCGAGGCGAGGGCAGCCGGTTCTTTCTCGGCGGCTCGGGAAGGCTTCCCGACATCGACGATATCGCCATCCACCAGATCATGCTGCGCGCGGCCCTGGCCTATGACCAGCCGGACCGGCTGGACTATCTGTGTCAGCCGTTTCGGGTGCCCGCGCGCCTCGCCGCGGCCGGGAAATTCGCTTTTCAGGCAAGCGATCCGCGATCGCCGCTCAGCATGATCCGCCCCACGATCCAGATCGGGAGCGATGATTATGCGGCGCTGCTGAAACGACGGATCGCGAGCGAGCGGATGGAGATAGTCGAGGGAGCGCCGAGGGCGGTATCGCTTGCTTCGGATGATGGATCGATTGATCGGGTCGAACTGGACAGCGGCCATCTGGTCGAAGCAGATTTCTATATCGATGTCTCCGGCCTGCTGAGCGGTCTGGCCGGGCCGCTACCGACATCCGGCTGGCATGTTTTGTCTGACGCATTGCCCTTTGATCGGCTGCTTTCGGTTCGAAAAGCCGGAGCATCATCGCAACCGCCGGCCGTTGCACAGGCGGTGTCCGGTGGTCTGCTGATCACCACGGCGCTCGGCAATGAAACCATATCGCAGCTCGTCTGCGCATCGGGCGATGCTGCCGGGCGGGGACAGCAATGGCTTCGTGCCGGCGTCGAGGAGACACCCTTTGCTCCCGGCTTTGCGCGGCAGCCCTGGACTGGCAATCTGGCCCGGCTGGGCAGTGCCTCGGCCTGTTTCGGGCCGTTCCTCTCCGCCGACATCACGCTATTGCACAGGCAGGCTGTCCTGCTGGAAGAGCTTCTGCCGACCCGTTCCGACATGCGCATTGAAGCCGGTGAATTTAACCGCCGGCATCTGATGGCGGCGGAGCATATCCGCGATTATATGCTGCTGCCTTTTGCGCTTAACGGGCGTGACGATGCGCCATGGTCGGGCATCAGGAACGGCGACCTGCCTGACAGTCTGGCGATCAGGCTGGAGCAATTCCGCAGCCGGGGCCGGTTCGTTGCCTTCGAGAGCGAAATATTTGACGAGCAGAGCTGGATCGACCTGATGATCGGCTTTGGCGTCGTGCCGGAACGCTATGATCCGATGGCGCGGTCGCTCGACATGGCGACGACGGCGCGCCGGCTGAGAAATCTGGCGAGCGCGTTCGACCAGGCTCTGGCATCGGTACCCGAATAACCCGCAGCCTCAGGGGGTTCCTGTCCGGTTTAGTCAGCCAGTTCAACCTGCCGGACGTCGTATCCGGACTTGTTAAGATCAACGATCAGGCCCTCGAGCTGCTCGCGGTCCTTGGCTTCGCACTCGATATCGGTGATCAGGCCCTTGGCCGGCAGGTTGGTGAAGACCCGCTGGTGATAGACCTCGATGATATTGACTTCATGCTCGGCAAATTGCTTCACCACATTGTAGAGGGCACCAGGCTGGTCGCGCAAATGCAGCCGGAGGCGCGCGAGGCGACCGGAGCGGGCGAGATCGCGGAGCAGCACGTTGGCGAGCAGGCGCGTGTCGATATTGCCGCCGC
>CAWUKF010000142.1:0-6805 GCA_963922745.1 uncultured Sphingomonadales bacterium | reverse complement strand
TTTTTTAGGAGGCCGAACAATATGACCACGAAACCAAAAGCCGCCATGGCCTCCCTCGTCCGCCCGCTCGTCGAACCGCATTGCGGCGACCTCGACGTCACTTGGTTCACCAGCACCGAAGAAGCGCTCGAAGTCGCCCCCCATGCGGAGATCGGCTGGTTCGACATGTATGACAAGGCCAAGATGGCGGAAATCATCTCCGCCGCCACCAGTCTCAAATGGCTCAACAGCATCTACGCCGGGGTCGAACATTTTCCGCTCGCACAGCTCAAGCAGCAGGGCACGATCCTGACCAACGGTGCCGGGCTCAACAGCGCCGCGATCGCCGAATTCGCGATCATGATGATGCTCTCGGCTGCCAAGCGCAGCGATCTGATCTTCGACAATCAGCGCCAGCACAACTGGCTCGCACAACCACCCGGCACCGCCGAAATCGATGCCAGCAAGGCATTGATCATCGGCTATGGCGGCATCGGCCAGCAGATCGCGAAAAAGCTCTCCGGCTTTGACATGGAGGTGACCGCCGTCCGGCGCACTCCCACCGGAGATCCCAATGTCATCGGCCTCGACGACTGGCGCGACCGGCTCGGCGAATTCGACTGGGTCTTCGTTTCCGCCCCGGCGACCAGCGACACCAGACATATGTTCGGTGCCGAAGAATTCGCCGCAATGAAGAACAGCGCCTGGCTGATCAATGTCGCGCGCGGCACGCTGGTCGACCAGAACGCGCTGCTGACCGCACTCAACGACAAGACGATCGGCGGCGCCGCGCTCGATGTCACCGATCCCGAACCGCTGCCGGCCGACCATCCGCTGTGGGACGCGCCCAATTGCATGATCACCATGCATCTGTCGGGAACCGCGCAAAGCCGCATGTTCCAGCGCGCAGCGGCCCGCTTTGTCGAGAATCTCAAGCGTTACCAGAACGGCGAAGAGATGATCGCGGTCGCCGACTTCGATCGCGGATATTGAGGGGGTGACACCCCGCTTTTTTTGACTTATCAACCAATGCCATAGGGTAGAGTGAGTCTCGTTTCTGAGGGGGATTGAGGGTCATTGGGGTCGTTGCCATTTACTCGCGCAAACACTGGTCATCGAGGCCAGGGAAGGACCCACATGACCAAAGCATCCGATCTGTTCGTAGAATGTCTGGAAAACGAAGGCGTTGAATATCTGTTCGGCGTCCCCGGCGAAGAAAATCTCGACATGCTCGACAGCCTGTCGCGCTCCAAGAAAATCAAGCTTATCCTGACCCGTCACGAACAGGGTGCCGGCTTCATGGCCGCCACCTACGGACGACATACCGGCAAGACCGGTGTGTGCATGGCAACCCTGGGACCCGGCGCGACCAACCTCGTGACAGCCGCCGCCTATGCGCAGCTCGGCGGCATGCCGATCCTGATGGTCACCGGCCAGAAGCCGATCAAGAAATCCAAACAGGGCCGCTTCCAGATTCTCGACGTCGTCGACATGATGGGCCCGATAACCAAATTCACCCACCAGCTCGCCTCCGCCGACAATATCCCGAGCCGCGTGCGCGAGGCGATCCGTCTGGCCGAGGAAGAAAAGCCCGGCGCCACGCATATCGAATTTCCGGAAGATGTTGCCGATGAGGAAACCGATTCCACTCCGATCACGCCCAGCCTGACCCGCCGCCCGGTTGCCGAGGCAAAGGCGGTACGCGCTGCGACCAAAAAAATCGAAAGTGCCAAGTCTCCGATCATTGTGATAGGCGGCGGCGCCAACCGGACCATCACCGGACGGATGCTCACCCAGTTCATCGAAAAGACCGGCATCCCCTTTGTCACGACCCAGCTCGGCAAAGGCGTGGTCGATGAGACCCACAAGGAATTCATGGGTTGCGCAGCGCTGTCGGCCAATGATTTTGTCCACCGCGCAATCGAGTCGGCGGACCTGATCATCAACGTCGGGCATGACGTGATCGAAAAGCCGCCCTTCTTCATGGCAACCGGCAGCACCGAAGTCATCCATGTGTCGATGAACAGCGCCGAGGTCGATCCCGTCTATTTCCCGCAGATCGAGGTGATCGGCGATATTGGCAACGCGATCTGGCAAATGAAGGAAGATATTGTTCCTTCGGGCAGCTGGAATTTCGACGCGATGTACAAGGCGCGCCAGGCCGAGGAAGAGCATACCGCCTCGATGAATGGCGACATGCGTTGCCCGATCTACCCGCCGCATCTGGTCAAGGTCGTGCGCGACGCGATGCCGGCCGACGGGATCATCTGCCTCGACAATGGCGTCTACAAGATCTGGTTTGCCCGCAACTACAAGGCACGTCAGGCCAACACGGTGCTGCTCGACAACGCGCTGGCGACAATGGGCGCCGGCCTGCCCTCGGCCATGGCCTCGGCGATGGTCTACCCCGATCGCAAGGTGATGGCGATCTGCGGCGACGGCGGCTTCATGATGAACAGCCAGGAAATGGAAACCGCGGTCCGGCTGAAGCTCAACATCACCGTGCTGATCCTCAACGACAGCAGCTATGGCATGATCCGCTGGAAGCAGGCGAACATGGGCTTCAAGGACTGGGGTCTGACCTACGGCAATCCCGATTTTGTCAAATATGCGGAAAGCTATGGCGCCAATGGCCACCGGATCACCAGCGCCAAGAATCTGACGGAAACGATCGACAAATGCCTGAACAGCGAAGGCGTTCACCTGATCGATTGCCCGGTCGACTATTCCGACAATGACCGCATTCTGAATCACGAGATCAAGGAACTCAGCGCGAAAGTGTGAGTAAGCCCGCTATGAGCAAACTGAAAGACGTCTACCCGCTATATCTCAACAACGAAGCGGTACAGCCCAACACCGACCTGGAAGTCACCGACAAATATACCAATGAAGTCGCCTTCCGCACGGCTCTTGCCACACCTGATGTCATCGAGGAGGCCATTGCCGGAGCGGTCGCCGCCGCAGAACCGATGGCGGCCATGGCGAGCTACGAACGGCAGAATGTGCTGCAGCATTGCGTCGATCGCTTCAAGGAGCGGTTCGACGAACTGGCCTATTCGCTGTGCGTCGAAGCGGGCAAGCCGATCAAGGATGCGGAAGGCGAAACCACCCGCCTGATCGACACCTTCCGGATCGCGGCGGAAGAATCGGTGCGCAATTACGGCGAGGTTCAGCCGCTCGATATTTCGGCTCGGGCCAAAGGCTATATGGGCATGTGGAAGCGGGTCCCAATCGGGCCGTGCAGCTTCATTTCCCCTTTCAACTTCCCGCTCAATCTGGCGGCGCACAAGATTGCGCCGGCGATTGCCGTAGGATGTCCGTTCGTAATGAAACCGGCGAGCAAGACACCGCTCGGCGCGATCATCATGGGCGAGATATTGGCAGAAACCGATCTGCCAAAAGGCGCCTTCTCGATTCTGCCCGCAAGTCGGGACGGCGCCGATCTGTTCACGGTCGACGAGCGCCTGAAGCTGCTTTCGTTCACCGGTTCGCCGGGCGTCGGCTGGGACCTGAAGGCCAAGGCCGGCAAGAAAAAGGTCGTGCTCGAACTGGGCGGCAATGCCGCCGTGATCGTCGACCATGATGCCGATCTCGACGACGCGCTCGAGCGCATCGTGTTCGGTGCCTTCTACCAGTCGGGCCAGAGCTGCATCGGGGTGCAGCGGATCATCATCCACGAAAGCATTTACGACAAGTTCAAGGAGATGCTGGTCGCGAAAACCAGGACTCTGGTCTCCGGAGACCCGAAGGAGCGCGACACGTTCATCGGCCCGATGATCTCCGAAGGCGAAGCAAAGCGCCTGCACGGCTGGATCGAAAGCGCGGTGGACGGCGGAGCGACTCTGCTGTGCGGCGGTGACCGCACGGGAAATATGCTGGAAGCCACGCTGCTCGAAAATGTCGACACCGGGGCCGATGCCTATCGCGAAGAAGCTTTCGGTCCGCTGGCCCTGCTTTCGAAATTCAGCGATTTCGGAGCGGCGCTGAACGAAGTCAATGACAGCAAGTTCGGACTGCAGGCCGGGATATTCACCCGTGACCTGTTCAAGACGCTCGACGCCTGGGACCATCTCGATGTCGGCGGCGTGGTGATCAACGACGTGCCTTCCTACCGGGTCGACAATATGCCCTATGGCGGAGTCAAGGACAGCGGCCTGGGACGCGAAGGCATCCGCTTCGCCATGGAGGACATGACCGAGATCCGGAATCTGGTGATTCGCCGCAAACCCGGCTAGCGCAACAGACCACCGGCCTCTGAAATCGCGATATTGCTGGCCCGCAGTTTGGATTTCAGCGCATCACCAATGCGCTGGTCGACAATGCTTCGCACCGATCTGCTTCTCTTGAGATAGGCCCGCAACACCGGTGCCGGAATACACCACAGTCTCGAATCCGCGGACAAGGTCACGGTCCCGGTCGCGCGGTCGGACGACATTATCGTCCCCTCGCCGATCAGGTCACCTGGCTTGCAATGGCCGACAATCTTGTCCCGAATATGCACTTCCGCCATGCCGCGGTTCAGATAGAACAGATTCTCGACCGCGGTGCCCTCCCGGATCAGTTCGATGCCCGCTTCGCGGTCGATCCAGAAGCCTTGATCGATCAGACCCCGCGCCTCCAGGTCGGTCAAGCCGGAGAACACATTGCGCACCATCTCGGATTCTTCGTTGCTCAGGAACACCGACCGTTCCGCCAGGACCAGGCGCACCAGCTGGAACAGGTTGACGATCAGCAGCAGGCTTTCCCAGAAAACCGCGACAGGATCGTTGAGGATGAGCAGCGCATAGGCGATCCCCGCGAATGCGGAACCGATCACGCCGACCCGCAACCAGAACATCGTGCGGCTCAGCATCGAGACGATCAGCAGGACATAGGACAGATGGCCGAGCAGTCCGTTCGACGAAAGCGCCGATTCCACAGTGAGTTCCATTGCTCTTTCTCCCTCTGGCACCGGACAATCTGGTCAGCCATGTTCCGGTGCGCGCGTCGTTTCTATTCCGCTAGCGCCTTTTCGGCTGCAATCCAAATCACAGTCCTTTGACTCCCCGAAAAATCAAGGACATAGCATGGGCATTCGACAGGAATGACCGTGGCCCATAGGCCACAATGCTCCGCAGGTATCGCCGAACCCGATCGGCAACACTCTAAAAAATAAAAGAAATCGGGCTATTTTCGGTTGCATTGAGGATCGGATGGGCGATAGGTAAACCAATCGCTATGGTGACGGGGCACCTGAATCTATATAGCGGACAGCAAGGGTCGCGTCGTGCTGGATGAGGGGACCGGTTTCAGAACCGGATTGGGCAACGATGCAAACGAAGAAGACATTTTCGTGGGTACCAGGCTGGCCGGTGCTGGCCGCCAGCCTATTCTGTTCGGCCCTGGTCGCAACAGCACTGTTCCTCTCGACCATAGCAACCCCCGCTCCCGTCGCGGCCGCCACCGATGGTCCCGGCGGCACTACTCTCGGCGTGGCCACCTGTGGCGGAACCACCTGCCACGGCCGGCAGGAAGCCGATGGCGAGATTGTCCGGCAGGATGAAATCCTGCGCTGGCAGGAAGAATCCACCCCCGGCGGCGCTCACAGCCGCGCCTTTCGCGTTCTCCGCGAGCCGCGCAGCATCGCGATAGCGAAGCGCCTCGGGCTGAAGGATGCGGCATCATCATCGGAATGCCTCGGCTGTCACAGTACGGCAGCAACCAGCAAGGGACCCCGGTTTCAGCTCAACGACGGTGTCGGCTGCGAATCCTGCCACGGTGCATCTTCCGGCTGGCTATCCAGCCATTATGCGGTCGGTGCCAACCATGCCCGCAATGTTTCCAGAGGGCTGGTCCCGCTGGACAATCCCAAGGCGCGAGCCAGTGTCTGCCTGGACTGTCATTTTGGCAGCGCGAAACAGGGGCAGTTTGTCGATCACAGGATCATGGCCGCCGGTCATCCGCGCATCTCCTTCGAAATGGACCTGTTCTCGACCTTGCAGCAGCATCATGACGAGGACATCGACTATGTGCGCCGCAAGGGACGGACCAACAGCGTCCAGTTCTGGGCTGTGGGACAGGCGATGGCGCTGGAACGCTCGCTCAACCTGTTCACCAAGCCGGCCATCGCCACCGAAGGCATTTTCCCCGAATTCTACTTCTACGACTGCCACAGCTGCCACCGCCGGATCTATGACGATGCGTCGGCCCGGCCGACTGCGGTCAACAATCCCGGTCGTCCCATCCCGGAAGGCATGCCGCCCTATAATGACGAAAACATGATCATGCTCAGCGCAGCCATAAAGGTCGCGGCACCCGATATCGCCGGCGAATTTGACAGCCGGTCCCGGGCGTTTCACGCGGCGATGGCCCAGGGCCGGGAGCCAGCCGTTCAGGAAGCGGCGCGGCTGCGGCAATATGCGACCCAGCTTGCCGACCGCTTTTCCCGCACCAGCTTTGGCAAGGCCCAGACCTTCCGGATCATGGAAACCATCGCGGGAGAAGCCATCTCGCCGCGCTTCACCGATTATGAGGGCAGCGTCCAGGCAGTGATGGCCGTCGATACCCTGCTGAACGGACTGGTGAATAGCGGCCAGGTCAGCGAAGCCGCTGCCGCCAGCCTGCGCGGCCAGATCAACGTCGCCTATGAAGCAGTGGCGGAACCCAATGGCTTTGACCCGCTGAAATTCCGGCGGGCTCTGGGCAGTGCCGTGCGCACGATACGGTCGCTCAGCTAGGGGTAGGTAAGATGCGCAAACCCATTTTCACATCCGCGCTCTCCGCAGTGGCGCTTATACTGACCTCCTGTGGTGGCGGTGGCGGCAGCAATGATTTTGGCGGCACGCCT
>CAWUKF010000141.1:0-6823 GCA_963922745.1 uncultured Sphingomonadales bacterium | reverse complement strand
GCCGCCACCCTTGCCACCAACCGCTGCCACGCCGGCCTGAACCAGATCGACCGCGCTGAAGCGGTCCGTCAGATCATCGGTCACGCCGACGGCGACAGTGGCCCGGCCCTCATTGACCGCGATCAGCGCGCTGACCCCGCTCGATAGCTTTTTCTTCGCCTGATCGACCAGTCCGCGCAATTCCTTGGGATTGAGCCCCTGGATCACCTGCCCGGAAAAGGCCACACCGCCGATATTCTCGGTTTCCGCCGCCTTCGCGCCGCCGCCATCGCCGGCCAGTGCCAGCGCTTTCTTTGCCTCGGTCAGCTCCCGGTCCAGCTTCTTGCGTTCCTCGACCAGCGTTGCGACGCGATCGACCGCTTCCTCCGGCGAGGATTTCAGCGCCGCGGCAATATTCTTGAGCTTCGCGTCGCGGTCGGTGAACCACAGCCGCGCCGCTTCGCCGGTCAGTGCCTCAATCCGGCGCACGCCACTGGCCACGGCCGATTCCGAAACGATCACCATCACCCCGATATCGCCCAATGCGTTGACATGGGTGCCGCCGCATAATTCGACCGAATAATCCAGATCGGCATCGCGGCCCATCGACAGCACCCGGACCTCGTCGCCATATTTCTCGCCGAACAGCGCCAGCGCCCCCGCTGCAACCGCTTCATCGGGACTCATCAGGCGGGTCGTGACCGCGCTGTTGCCGCGGATCTGGGCGTTCACATCGGCTTCGACGGCCTTGACCTCCGCCTCGCTCAGCGGGCTCGGATGCGAGAAATCGAAGCGCAGACGGTCCGGGGCAACAAGGCTGCCCTTCTGTGTTACATGATCGCCCAGATGATGGCGCAGCGCCTTGTGCAGCAAATGGGTGGCGCTGTGATTGGCCCTGAGCGTCGCGCGCCGGACGCCATCGACGGCCAGATGCACGCTGTCGCCGATCGTGACCGAACCCGACCGGATCTCGAGCTGGTGGGCGTGCAGCCGTCCCAGCGGCTTGCGGGTATCGGTGACCACCGCTTCAAAACCGTCGGCGCCGGAAATCTTGCCGGCATCGCCAATCTGGCCGCCGCTCTCTCCATAGAAAGGCGTCTGGTTGGTCAGCAGGGTGACGACCTCGCCGCTTGCGGCACTTTCGATTTCCTTGCCGTCCCTTACCAGCGCGACGACAACGCCCTCGCCCTGCTCGGACGTGTAGCCAGTAAATTCGGTGCTGCCTTCGCGCTCGGCGACGTCGAACCAGACGGTATCGGAGGCCTGGTCGCCGGAACCCTTCCAGGCAGCGCGGGCGGCGGCCTTCTGCTCCGCCATCGCCTTGTCGAACCCTTCGCGGTCGACGCCCAGCGAGCGGGCACGCAAAGCATCTTCGGTCAGATCATAGGGGAAACCGAACGTGTCGTAGAGCTTGAACGCGGTCTCGCCGGGCAGGACATCACCCTCTCCCATGTCGGCGATTTCGGCGTCGAGCAGCTTCAGGCCATTGGCCAGCGTCTGCCGGAAATTGGTTTCCTCACGCAGCAGGGTTTCCTCGATCAGCGGCTTGGCCCGAATCAGCTCGGGAAAGGCATTGCCCATTTCGCCGGTCAGCGACCCGACCATCCGGTGCATCAGCGGGTCTTTCGCACCCAGCAGATGGGCATGGCGCATCGCGCGGCGCATGATCCGGCGCAGCACATAGCCGCGGCCTTCGTTGGACGGCAGCACACCATCGGCAACCAGAAAGGACGAGGCGCGCAGATGATCGGCGATCACCCGGTGGCTGGCCTGATTGTCGCCGGTGGTGGCGGTGCCGGTCAGCGATCCGGACTCGGCGATCAGCGCCTTGAACAGATCGATGTCATAATTGTCATGCACACCCTGCATGACCGCGGCAATGCGCTCCAGCCCCATGCCGGTGTCGATCGATGGCTTCGGCAGGTCGACGCGGTCGCCCTCGCCGCGCTGGTCATATTGCATGAACACCAGGTTCCAGATCTCGACAAAGCGGTCGCCATCCTCTTCCGGGCTGCCGGGAGGGCCGCCGGCGATATGCGGGCCGTGGTCATAGAATATCTCGCTGCACGGGCCACACGGGCCGGTGTCGCCCATCGACCAGAAATTGTCGCTGGTCGCGATGCGGATGATCCGCTCGTCGGGCAGTCCGGCAATCTTCTTCCACAGGTCATATGCTTCGTCATCGGTATGATAGACGGTGGCGGTCAGCCGGTCCGGCGAGATGCCCCAGACCCTGGTGATCAGGTTCCACGCGTGGTGGATCGCCTGTTCCTTGAAATAGTCACCGAAGGAGAAATTGCCGAGCATCTCGAAGAACGTATGGTGACGCGCGGTATAGCCGACATTGTCGAGATCATTATGCTTGCCGCCGGCGCGGACGCATTTCTGGCTCGAGGTTGCAGTGGTGTAAGGGACTTTTTCCACACCGGTGAAGATATTCTTGAACGGGACCATGCCCGCGTTGATGAACATCAGCGTCGGATCATTATAGGGAATGAGCGGAGCCGACGGCACGATCTCGTGACCATGTTCGGAAAAATAGTCGAGAAAAGACCGTCTTATATCATTGGTTGTTTGCATGGATCGGACTTAGGCGAGCGATCTGCCGTTGACAATCCTTGCAATGCACCAACCGGCAGAATCTGCCGGTCAGGCATAGGCATAGGGCCCGCCCTTTTCGAGCGCGATCTGATATTGCGGGCGGGCATGGATGCGATCGAGCCATGCCATCAGGTTCGGATAGCGGGAGTCCAGCCCGGCACGCGACTGGCAGGCCTCGAGCGGGAAGCTCATCATGATATCGGCGGCGGTCAGCTGGTCGCCGGCAAAATAATCGCGGTCGGCCAGTTCGGTTTCCAGCCAGACCAGCAGGTCGGTGACCATCTGGCCAACCGGCTTGCGCGCCGGCAGGCCGAGCAGGCCCAGCCGGCCAACGACCAGCAGTCCGTAAAGCGGCGGCATCATCGAACCTTCGGCGAAGTGCAGATATTGGGTGTAGAGGCGCGCGCCCTTGGCGTCAGTTGGCGCGCCGAGCTTGCCGCCGGCCTTAGCGACCAGATATTCCGCGATGGCCGCGGTCTCGATGAACACCTCGCCACCATCCTCGATCATCGGCGACTTGCCGAGCGGATGGATCGCCTTCAGGCTGTCTGGTGCCTTCTGAGTCTTGGGATGCCGCTCATAGCGCTTGATTTCATAAGGCAGACCCAGTTCCTCGAGCAGCCAGATGATCCTCTGCGAACGGCTGTTTTCGAGATGGTGGATGGTGATGGTCATGGCGGGACTGGCCTTCCGGAAAGTTCAAAGTTCGTGAAAGTTCAGGCCAAGGAAGCGTTGTATATCGCCAGATGTCAATCTTTTCCAACATTTAACCAGGTCATGGCGAATGAAAACGGGCCGTCCTTGGTTGTCGGGGGACAGAAGGACGGCCCTATGCCATGGATCGCCTCGGGGGAGAGTGATCCGGCAAAAGCGGAAATTTTCTTTGTCGGATCGGCCAAGGAGCAAAGCGTCCTCGACCGAAGGGCAGCGGAGCGACAGCAAGGCCCTATCTGATCGAGCCTTCCGCCATTGCCACACTGACCTTCAAGTCAGTCACGCATCATCATCGCCATCATCGGCCTTGCCGATCGGACCGGTCATCATTTCCTCGGCCACTTCTGCCTGCTTGCCGCGGATCTGGTTTTCCAGCTTCGCCATCATTTCCGGATTTTCGAGCAGGAAGCGCTTCGAATTCTCGCGACCCTGTCCGATGCGGACCGAGTCATAGGAGAACCAGGCACCCGATTTCTCGACCACCCCGGCCTTGACGCCGAGATCGATAATCTCGCCCACCTTGGAAATGCCCTGGCCGTACATGATATCAAACTCGACCTGCTTGAATGGCGGTGCGACCTTGTTCTTGACGACCTTGACGCGAGTCGAGTTGCCGACAATATCGTCGCGCTCCTTGATCTGGCCGGTGCGCCGGATGTCGAGACGGACCGACGCATAGAATTTCAGCGCATTGCCGCCCGAGGTGGTTTCCGGGTTGCCGTACATCACGCCGATTTTCATGCGGATCTGGTTGATGAAGATCACCATGCATTTGGAGCGACTGATCGAGCCGGTCAGCTTGCGCAGCGCCTGGCTCATCAGGCGGGCCTGAAGGCCGACATGGGTATCGCCCATTTCGCCTTCGATTTCCGCGCGCGGCACCAGAGCAGCGACCGAGTCGACGACGAGGATATCGATCGCATTGGAGCGGACCAATGTGTCGGTAATTTCCAGCGCCTGCTCGCCGGTATCGGGCTGCGAGATGATCAGTTCGTCGGTATTGACGCCCAGCGCCTTGGCATAGACCGGGTCAAGCGCATGTTCCGCGTCGACAAAGGCAGCAGTGCCGCCGGCCTTCTGCGCTTCGGCGATGACGTGCAACGCAAGCGTGGTCTTGCCCGAGCTTTCCGGTCCATACACCTCGATCACGCGTCCCTTTGGCAGTCCCCCGATGCCAAGTGCGATATCCAGTCCGAGACTGCCGGTAGAAATGGCTTCTATTTCCAGCGCGCTGCGCTGGCCCAGTTTCATCGCCGAGCCTTTGCCGAAGGCGCGATCGATCTGCGCCAGTGCGGCGTCGAGCGCCTTTTGCCTGTCTGATGAGTTCAATTGATTTTCCGATTCTACGACTTTTAAATTGCCGGCCATTTGCCTGTCCCCTTCGCTAAATGTTTAAGCTGCATCAATCAATGATTGTGATGATGTACCTTATTTGTTCTCATAGAACAAGAGGGGAACATGATTTTTGTTTAAGATTTTATCCGTCTGAAATTTTGGCGATATTCCGCTACCTTTGGTCCGGCTTGGCATGTTCGGCCAGGGTCTTGCCGACCGCTTCGGCTATCTGCGCCACCGAAAAGGGCTTGGGCAGGAAATTGACCTTGTCGAGATCGATCGATTTGCGCAATTGCTCTTCGGCATAGCCGGACATGAACAGGATCGGCAGGTCCGGATATGTTTTGCGCACATGTTTGGCCATGGTCGGTCCATCCATATTGGGCATCACGACATCGGAAACGATCATGTCGAACCGCTCTTCCTCGTCCGCTTCGGCCAGCAGGCCCAGAGCTTCCTCGCCTTCGCTGGCGGTGACCACGGTATATCCCTGTCGCGTCAGGGCGCGTTCCGCCACTGCCCGGACCATATCCTCGTCCTCGACCAGCAGAATATGGCCGGTTCCCCACAGTTCCTGCCTTGCCGTCGCCTTGACCGGCGGCGAAGCCAGGGTGGCGCGCGCCTCGTCTTCCGCAGTCGGCCGGTGGACCGGGAAATAAATCGAGAAGGTCGTGCCCTCGCCTTGTTTGGAATCGGCAAAAATATAGCCGCCGGACTGCTTGATGATCCCGTAGACGGTCGAGAGTCCCAGCCCCGTGCCCTTGCCCACGGCCTTGGTGGTGAAAAAGGGTTCGAAAATCTTGCCGATCACATGCGGCGGGATACCGCTCCCGGTGTCGCTGAACATCAAAGCGGTATAGTCGCCGACCGGCAGGATCTCGCTCTTCAGCGCACGGACATCCGATGCCACCACCGCCTGGGTGGATATCGAGATTTTTCCGCCGTTCGGCATCGCGTCGCGCGCATTGACCCCGAGATTGATAATCACCTGCTCCAGCTGGCCCGGATCAGCCCGGACCAGACCGAGATTGCGACCATGCCGCACTTCCAGTTCGATCGTCTCGTCGAGCAGGCGCTTGAGCAGATTCGACACATCGGCCACCACATCGGGCAGCTGCAGCACCTGCGGCCGCAGCGTCTGCTGCCGCGAGAAAGCGAGCAACTGCCGGGTCAGCCCTGCTGCCCGGTTGCTGTTATTCTTGACCTGCTGGATATCATCATAATCGCTGTCGCCCGGCGCATGGCGGAGCAACATCAGGTCGCAATGGCCGATGATCGCGGTCAGGATATTGTTGAAGTCATGGGCCACGCCGCCGGCGAGCTGACCGACCGCCTGCATCTTGGTTGCCTGCGCCACCTGGCTCTTCAGTTTGGATTCCTCGCTGTTGTCGCGGATTGACAGCAGCACCGCAGCCTCGCCCAGTCCGCGTACACCGGCTATTCCTAGAGCCACGGGCTCCTCGCCACCGCTGCGCAGCCGGACCGCCAGATCACCGGCCATCGGCGGGCCGCTGGCGTAGCGCCGCACCGCGTCGGCAACCGCCGACTTGTCGTCCCGGATCATCAGGTCGCCGGGATAGAGCGGCTGTTCCTTTTCGCCAATGCCCGCGGTTTTCGCAAAGGCCTCGTTGAGGAACAGGAACCGTCCGTCGCGGTCAGTCAGGGCCAGGCCGAGCGGCAGCAGCGACAGCATCGATTCGACCTGTTCGAGCGCCTTGCCCCGTTCGACCATCCCGCCGTCGTCATCGATCAGCAGGATCAGCGCGGGTCCCTTTTCCTTTTCCCGGTCCAGGGGAATATGGAACAGGCGAACCGGCGTACCGTGCCGCCCCTCGCGCTCGAAAAAAATCGTTCCCTTGTCATCGGAGCGCAGGAAATTGATGAAATTCCGGCCCGATATATTGGCATCAACCCGCCCGGTGGCGCGCAGGGCAAAGGCCTGGTTGGACGCGCGAATGCGTCCCTCGCCGCCAATCACGCTCGCCAATATGCCGACTTCCGAAAAGGCACGCCCACCGCCGCCGCTGACCAGGCTGATCATTTCGTCCAGCAGGTCGGCCTGGACCTGGGGTATGAACTGCCAGAGCAGATATTCGTCGCCCTGCCCCGCGCGGACGACCTTCGCGCTATATTCGGCGACACCGCGCTTAAGCCCCTCGGCATAGCCCCGGCCATCCCGCCACGCCGCCCGGCC
>CAWUKF010000140.1:0-6836 GCA_963922745.1 uncultured Sphingomonadales bacterium | reverse complement strand
AAATTCTATGCGCTGCCGCAGGCGCCGCAGATGTTCAAGCAGATGCTGATGGTCGCCGGGTTCGACCGCTATTTCCAGATCGCGCCCTGTTTCCGCGACGAGGACGCGCGCGCCGACCGTTCGCCGGGCGAATTCTACCAGCTCGATTTCGAGATGAGCTTTGTCACCCAGGAAGATGTGTTCCAGACGCTGGAACCGGTTCTGGCCGGTGTGTTCGAGGAATTCGCCAATGGCCGGACGGTTACGCCAGCCGGTGAATTTCCGCGCATTCCCTACAAGGAATCGATGCTGAAATATGGCAATGACAAGCCGGACCTGCGCAACCCGATCATCATCCAGGACGTCAGCGAGCATTTCAAGGGCTCCGGTTTCGGCCTGTTCGACAAGATCACCTCGACCGGCGGCACGGTGCGGGCGTTCGTCGCTCCGGAAGCGGGCAAGAACAGCCGCAAATTCTTCGATGACATGAACAACTGGGCGCGCGGTGAAGGCTTTGCCGGGCTGGGCTATATCAACATGAAGGACGGGGCGGCCGGGGGCCCGATTGCCAAGAATCATGGCGAAGAGGGTACGGCGAAGCTGCTGGCCGATCTTGGCTGTGGCCCTGATGATGGTGTCTTCTTTGCGGCCGGCAAGGAAGCCGAAGCGGCCCGGCTGGCCGGTGTCGCGCGGACCCGGGCGGCGGAACAGCTTGACCTGATCGACAAGAATGCCTTCAAATTCTGCTGGATCGTCGATTATCCGATGTTCGAATATGATGACGAACTGAAGAAAATGGACTTCTCGCACAATCCCTTTTCGATGCCGCAGGGCGAGCTGGAGGCGCTGGAAACCAAGGATCCGCTGGATATTCTCGCCTGGCAATATGATATTGTCTGCAACGGCATCGAACTGTCCTCGGGCGCGATCCGGAACCACCGGCCCGACATCATGTACAAGGCGTTCGAGATTGCCGGCTATACGAAGGAGCAGGTCGATACCGAATTTTCCGGCATGATCAATGCGCTCAAATATGGCGCGCCGCCGCATGGTGGTTCGGCGCCGGGCGTTGACCGGATCGTGATGATGCTCGCCAACGAGCCCAATATCCGCGAAGTCGTATTGTTCCCGATGAATCAGAAGGCCGAAGACCTGATGATGAACGCGCCGAGCCCGGTAGCTATGAAACAGCTGCGCGAACTGCATATCCGCGTGGTCGAGCCGCCGAAGGAAGGCTAGCCCTAAATCCGTTAGTGGTGAGCCTGTCGAACCACGCGTATCGACGAGAGGTGCCCTTCGACAGGCTCAGGGCTAACGGAACTGACACATGACCCATCCCAAAGAACATCATTTCCCATCTTCCCACGGCAATATCTGCTATTTCGAATGGGGCACGGCGGGCGACGGCCTGTCGGTGCTGCTGCTCCACGCCACCGGTTTTCATGCCCGCTGCTGGGACAAGGTCGTCGATGCCTTTCCGAAAGGCACCCATGTCATTGCCGTCGATCAGTTGGGCCACGGTCGCAGCGCCCGGCCGGAGATCAGGGACTGGGCGATGATCGCAGGAGCGACTACGGAATTGCTGAAATCGCTCGGCACCAACTTCGACGTTGGCGTGGGCCACAGCATGGGCGGCCATTGTCTGGTCCAGACAGCCGCACAATTGCCAGATAATATCAAGAAGCTCGTGCTGGTCGACCCGGTGATCATGCCGCGCGAGGCCTATCAGCGACCCTCCGATTTCAGTGCAACCAGCGAGATGGTCGGCAAACGGCGCAACAGCTGGGAAAATCCGGACGCGATGTTCGACCGGTTCAAGGATCGCCATCCCTATAGTCTTTGGGACCCGGCGGTGCTGCGCGACTATTGCGAATATGGCCTGCTGCCTGACGGGGAAGGCGGCTTTGACCTCGCCTGTCCGCCAAAAACGGAAGCGTCTGTTTACGCAACCAGCCTGACCATCGACCCGTGGCCGTTGATCGAAAATATCGGTCAGCCTGTGAAGGTGCTGCGGGCGCCGCAGCTTGCGTCAGGCAAGGCCTTTGATTTTGCCAGCTCGCCGACGCCGCCGACGCTCGCCGACAGCTTTGCCAACGGCACGGATGTATATCTCCCCGACCTGACCCATTTCATGCCGATGCAGGACCCGGGGCGGATTGCCGAACTCATCATTTCGAGCTAATAGCAGGCCTGCAAATTCAACGAATGATCGATTGTCAGGGGGGTGGGCATGAACCGATTGTTGACCGCAGGAATCACCGCATTGATCGCCCTGTCCGGGCTTTCCTCTGCCGCGAGGGCCGAGGTTTTGACCATCGACGGCCTCACACCTGCCGGTTCTCCGGACTTTGCCGATATCCGGTCGGTTGCCACCGACGGCTTTGGCGGCCGGGATGGCCGGGCGCTGGCGTTTGAGCTGGAAGACCGATTGTCGGCGGTAAATATTTTTGGCCAACCCTATTTTGATATCATCGGCGGTCCCTCGGCGGTGCAGCCGGATGCGAGCCTTTCGGGCAATGTGACCGCCGACATCAACCAGCGGGACACGGTTGCCAAGCGGCGGCGCTGCGTAGAGCGCGACGCCAAGGACAAATGTATCACATACAAGAATATCGACGTGGATTGCCGGACCCGGATGATCGATTTTCGCGCCCAGGTCAGGGCGACCCGTTTCGAGGACGGGCAGACCATCTATGCCGAAAGCTTTCCCAACCGGAACGAGCAGACTGTCTGCTTCGGTGATGACCAGGACTTTGCGAGCAGCGAGTCGGTGATCCGGTCGATGATTGCGGAAACCGCCGAGGCCATCCGCGGAGACCTCGCGCCCCGACAATATCGTCAGGAAATACGGATATTGGAAAGCCGCAAGGGCATGTCCAAGGCGGATGCAGCGCTGTTCAAGGCGGCGATCCGGATGACCAAGACCGATGCGGCCGAAGCCTGCCGGATGTGGGACGAGGCCGCTGCAAATGGACTGGTCCATCTGTCGCTACAGTTTAATCGCGGGCTCTGCGCGGAACAGCGCGGCGATCTGGACGAAGCGCTGGCTCTCTATCAGGAAGCGGACCGGCTCTCCCCCGGGAAGCTGGAAGTGACCCAGGCTCTGCAGCGCACGAGCGACCATCAGCACGCACTCGACGAGTGGGAATTGCGCCAATCGGCCAGGCCCTGACATCCGGAATGACGATCAGGGTTAACCGGTTGGCGGTTTGCACGTATCTGGTATAGATTGCACCGTCCGGGCTGGATTTGGCGAGGCCTGTGCACAGACGATGAATGCATTGTGCGCTGGTCGGCCCCTCCGGGCTGACAGGTTCGGCGCAAACGGAGTGAAAATGACCATAAACCTGTCCGACTATGAAGCCGGCGACAAATTTGACGGCGATTACGACGAGGCGCTGGAGGCGCTGCAGGACCGGCTGGCCCGTGTCCATTTCCAGCATATCATCCATGGTTGCCGCTCGATCCTGGTGTTTGAGGGCTGGGACGCCGCAGGCAAGGGCGGGGCGATCCGGCGGATGACCGGCGAATGGGATCCGCGCTATTATGACGTCTGGCCGATCGGTGCGCCAACCAGGGAAGAAAAGGACCGGCATTTTCTCTGGCGCTTCTGGAAGAAACTGCCTGGCAGCCGCGAAATCGGCGTGTTTGACCGCAGCTGGTACGGCCGGGTGCTGGTCGAGCGGGTCGAGGGCTTTTGCGAGCCGGCCGAGTGGAAGCGCGGCTATGACGAAATCAACGAATTCGAGGCGCAGCAGATCGACGGCGGCACCAATCTGGTCAAGCTGTTCTTCCATGTCACCCAGGAAGAGCAGGACGCTCGCCTCACAAAGCGGCTCGATACTCCCTACAAGCGGTGGAAGATCACCGAAGAGGATTTTCGCAACCGCAAAAAGCGCGCTGCCTATCTGGAGGCTATGCACGACATGTTCGAATTTACCGACACCCGCTGGGCGCCGTGGAAGGTGATCGACGGCAATGACAAGAAGTCGGCTCGGATCGCTGCGATGACCCATGTCGCGGAGACGCTGGAAGCGGCACTGCCGAAGGATTTGCCGGAAGCGGACCCGAAACTGGTGAAGCTGGCGAAAAAGGCCTTTGACTACACGCCGGAGAGCTAAGCAAAAGCGCAATCACGGGGAACCCGGCGGTCCCGGGTGCCACGCGCAACGCTCAACATCGCTGCGGCGGATGTCCCTTGATCGATAATTTTCCCAAAAATTCAGGTTGCTACTGAAGCAAACGCCAGTTCTGCCGTGAACAGGCCTGATGATTGGGTAGTTATTGAAGGAATTGGCGCGTGCTGCATGAGATCCCGACGGGCCAGCTCGAGATCGGAATGTATATCCATTCGATGGATGGATCCTGGTTCGATCACCCGTTCTGGCGTTCCCGGTTTCTGCTTGTCGACGAGCGGCAACTGGAAAAGATCAGGGCCAGCGGGACGACCATGGTGACGATCGACGATTCGCGGGGGACGGGGCCGTCCCAACCCGAACCGTCGTCGCTGCCATCAACCGATACCGACACCAAAACCACGGCGGAACCGCCCGCTGAAGAGCCGACGATGATGATGCGCCGGTCGCGATCCCTTTCCCAGGACATCGAATTGCCGCTGTTTACGCAGCTCTCGCCGCGCCAGCGCGCTGCCGAAGTCCGCAAGGCGTCCGGGGCGATCAAGCGATCACGCGCGGCGGTGATGAACCTCTTTGCCGACGCGCGCATGGGCAATGCGATCAAATCGGAAAAAATGGCGCCGCTGGTGGAGCAGATTTCCAGCTCGGTGACGATCGACCCGACGATCATCCTCAATATCGCCCGTCTGAAGACCAAGGACGAATATACCTATCTTCATTCGGTTGCCGTCTGCGCGCTGATGGTCAATCTGGCGCGCAAGATGGGGATGGCGGAATCGGTGATGCACGAGGTCGGCATGGCCGGACTGCTCCACGATGTCGGAAAAACATCAATCCCGGACAAGATCCTGTCCAAACCCGGCAAACTCGATGACCTTGAATGGGTTACTGTCCGCAATCATCCGCAGCGCGGCCACGACATCCTGTCCGCATCCGAAGGCATCGGCAGCATCGCGCTCGAAGTGTGTCTCAGGCATCACGAAAAAATGGATGGCAGCGGCTATCCCGGCGGCATCCCGGCCGAAAATCTCAGCGTCTACACGCGAATGGCGGCAATCTGCGACGTGTACGACGCGATCACGTCCCAGCGATCCTACAATACGCCGATGTCGGCATCCCAGGCGCTGGCCAAAATGCAGTCATGGTCGGGCCATTTCGACAAGCTCATCTTCCGGGATTTCGTGGACAGCCTCGGGATACTGCCGGTCGGAACCCTGCTGCGGCTGGACCGCAATGAACTGGGGATAGTGATCGGCGAGTCGCCTTCCAACTATGCCGCGCCGATTGTCCGCCGCTTCTACACGCTGACCGGCAACCGCGAGATAGAGCCGCAGGACATGGACATGGGACGAGGCAGATCGCGCAAGATACTCGCCATCGAGGACCCGGAAGACTGGGGATGGTCGGACTGGCCGGAATATTCCCGGCGGTTGCTGGCGGAAAACCAGAAGTGACCGGCAGCCCTCAGCCTTTCGTGTTTTTCCCGATATAGCGCGATAGCGGCGTGTCGCTCCGAATCGTCGGGCCGCGCGGGTTCTTCGTGTCATAGACCACGGCATTTTCGAGCACGCGCTTCACATAGTTGCGGGTCTCTGAAATTGGAATATCCTCGATCCACTTGACCCAGTCGATCCCGCCCATGCGGGGATCGCCGTTGGCGCGGAGCCATTTGTTCACGTTGCCGGGTCCAGCGTTATAGGCGGCGATGGCAAGCGGATAGCTGCCGCCATAATAATCCATCATCCGCTGGATATAGCCGCTGCCGAGCCGAATATTATATTGCGGATCATCGGTCAGCGATGAGAGATTGTAGGACAGGTTGGCCTTGCCCGACTGTTCGCGCGCGGTGCCGGGCATCAGCTGCATCAGGCCGCGCGCGCCGGCATGGCTGATTGCACCCTCGGCAAACTGGCTTTCCTGCCGGGTGATGGCATGGATCAGGGTCCAGCTGCCTTCATGGCCGAACGGAACCTGCATCGTCGGGAAGGATGTCTCGTCGATGGCCCCGACTCCGGCACCCAGCGAGCTGATCCCCTTGATCACGCCGAGATCGCGTGCACCAATCCGGGTAGCAAGGTCGCTGATCAGCATATAATCTTTCGGGGTCTTGGCATTATAGGCGAGCGCCCGGTGAAAGCGGATCTGTTCGCGCCACGGTCCGGTCCGCACCGAGGCCTTGGTCGCGATCACCAGCGGTTCCTGATCAAAAGCGCGGCGGTCGGCATCGGTGATCTCGACCGCAGGCTTGCGGTTGAACACCGGCAATGGGCGTCCCAGCCGTTCCAGGGACAGCTGGCCATAGAAATAGTCGGGGAAGACAGCGGCTTTCTCGAAATAGGCATTGGCCTGCTCGGTCTGGCCTGCTTCGGCGGCGGCACGGCCTGCCCAATAATAGCCCTTGGAGGTGATATTGGGCGAGTCATAGGATTGCGCATAGAGATCGAACATATGCACTGCCTTGGCCGGCTGGCGCATGCCGTTGAGCGCGGCCGTGCCGGCGACCCAGGCAAGATCGGAATATTTGTCGCGCACGCCTGATTCCTGGTCGGCGATCCTGGTCGGGGTCGCATAGGCATCCTCGATCTTCGAGGCGATATCATAGGCGACCGTCCACTGGCGGTCATTGGCAGCGGCCTCGGCGTTGATCAGCATTGCCTCGAACCAGGTGTCGGGCTTGGCCGGCTTGACCCGCAGCGGCAGCCGTGTCGCCAGCAGTTGCCG
>CAWUKF010000139.1:0-6894 GCA_963922745.1 uncultured Sphingomonadales bacterium | reverse complement strand
CGGTGCGGTCAAGAGCACCGGTATCTTCTGCAAGCCCAGCTGCCCCGCTCGCCATCCGCGTCGCGAGAATGTGGAGATTTTCCGGACCTGTGAAGAGGCGCGGGCATCGGGCTATCGCGCGTGCCTGCGTTGCCGGCCGGACGAGATCGGGCGTGACGAAGCGGCAGTGCAGGCCGTGATTGACGTAACACGCGCAGCCGAGAGCGCACCGCGGCTGGATCAACTGGCTGACCTGACCGGCTATTCGCCAGCGCATCTCCAGCGCATTTTCAAGCGCGCAACTGGCCTATCACCGGCCGCCTATGCGAGGGCGCTCCGTACGGAGCGGGTCAAGGATGCCCTGGCGAGCGGCGTGTCGGTCACCGAGGCCATCTACGACGCGGGCTATGGATCAGCCTCGCGCTTTTACGAGGAACAGAAAATGGGAATGAAACCAAGCGTGTGGAAAAATGGCGGAGCGGGGGCGACGGTGCACTGGGCCAATGTCGATACATCGCTTGGACCGATGATGGTAGCGGCGACGGAAAAGGGCGTCTGTTGTCTGTCCTTCAACGAAGGCGAGGCAGAGCTGCGTGACCGCTTTCCGAAGGCGGAACTGCGGCAGGGTGGCGACGATTTTCAGACGCTACTGGCCCAGGTTGTCGCGCAGGTCGAAGCGCCGGGCCGCCCGCATAATATCCCGCTGGATGTCCAGGGAACCGCTTTTCAGGAAGCGGTCTGGCAGGAACTGGGCAAAATTCCGGAAGGCGAGACCCGTAGCTATGCCGATATTGCCGCCGCGATTGGCAAGCCCAAGGCGGTCCGCGCCGTGGGCAGTGCCAATGGCGCCAATAATGTTGCTGTGCTGATCCCCTGTCACCGCGTCGTGCGCAGCGACGGTACGATGGGCGGCTACGCCTACGGACTGGAAATCAAGCGCCGGTTGCTGGAAAAGGAAAAAACATGAACGACAAGATCAAAACCTTCGGCGATCTCCACATTCCCGGAGATCCGCTGGTTCTCGTCAATATCTGGGATGCGGGGAGCGCCATGGCGGTTGCCGCCGCAGGTGCCAGGGCGCTGGCAACCGGAAGTTATGGCGTTGCCGGTGCTCAGGGTATCCCGGACGGGGAGGCCTTTTCGCTGGATGATGCCATCGCCACGCTCGAACGGATTGTGGCCATTACCGATCTGCCGGTGAGCATCGATCTGGAGGCCGGCTATGGCCAGGACGCGACCGAAGTACGCCGGTCGGTGCAACGCGCCCGTGATGCAGGCGCATGCGGCATCAACATGGAAGACCGCATGCCGGGAGAAGACGAACTACTGGCTCCGGACATCTATGCTGAACGCCTCGCCGCGGCCGCTTCAACCGGACTGTGGGTCAACGCCCGCTGCGACGTCTTTCGTGGCCGGTCGGCAGAAGCGGACGGTGCGGCCCTGGTCGAGCAAGTTCTGGAGCGGGCAAAAATCTATGCCGATGCGGGAGCAGGGAGCCTGTTCGTTCCGTTCCTGAGCGATGCCGGATGCATTGGCGCGATTTGCAAGGCTTCGCCCTTGCCGGTCAATATCCTGCGCTCCCCCGACGGACCCGGCCATGCCGAACTCGCCCGTCTCGGCGTTGCCAGAATCAGCCACGGACACCAGCCCTGGGCCGCCGCCATGAAGTGGCTCAGGGAGCAGGCGGTGCGTGTCTTGCAGGGAGAAGAGCCTGACTATTGACTGTCTGGCCAGCTTGCCGGTCAGCCGTCATCTGGCGGTGAATTCTCCGTCTTTTGCGGTTCGCTCGCCAGCAGTTCCTCCATCATCGCCATTGCCGCTTCCCGCCCCAGACGGGCAATCAGCCGCCGATCGGTTTCATCGCCGATCTCAAACGTTACCGTAGGCACCCGATATTGCGAATAGACGTAGTTTTTGGAATTGGGCTGGTCGAGATTGTGATTGGCATCGCGATTAATTGAATAGTCGGGCATCGCCGCCGACAGCCGGGCCAGCCAGTTTTTCAGAAACAGCGGCGGACTGGTCGGATAATCATCGGGTATGGTGTAGAACACATCCTTCTGCGTGGAATGAAAGTCGATAAACAGGCGCAGGTTTCTGGCCGGGTCCGCGTCAATCTCTTCCAGCAGGCGTCCCATCAACCGGGTTTCTGGCTGGGTGAATGGCCCCCAGTCACGATTGAGATCCTTGTGGCCGGTGCTGTGCCGCCAATGCCCGCGCGCCACGCCGTCTGGATTGAGCATCGGAACCACCACCGTTTCAAATCGCTCGCGGAAACGAATGGCAACAGGGTCATCCGACAACAAGGTTTCTACGAAGGGAAACAAAGCCAGCGCGCCGGTGATTTCTGGAGGATGCTGGCGACCAATCAATATTATCTGCTCGCGGGGCCGGGGGCCAGGCGCCTTGATCGTCATGGCCGGAATATTGCGCTTCTCCAGGGACTGCCCAAGCACCCACTCGGTTACATCCGGAGATTGCGAGACCTTCTCGATCCACGTCTGATAATCAGACGGCGCGATGATTTCCTGGCCAGCGACAAACAACGGTTTTTCGCCATAGTGCAGGCTAATCTGTGCCTGTTTTACGCCATCGATTTCTGAAATGACAACCGCTTCCGGCTTTACCGATGTCCAGGTCTGTCCATCGGTGCTGGTCTTCGGCCAATAACGGTGCCCGCAAAATTCATAATCCAGGTTGATTGTAACCGTGCCGGCATTTCGCGGGTTCAGCCGAAATGCATACCAGGCACTGCAATTGATCGGTGGTGCATCTTCGGGCGCAATCTTGATCGTGACCTGATCTGGCCCGGTCTCTTGGCAAGATGCGAAATTGCCGGTCGGGAAATCCGTATCGATTGTCACCTTATCCGTCTGGCAACGCTGCTGCTCGACGACCACAGCCGGTTTGTCGCGCGTTGTCGAGCAACCGGCAATTGCCACAAGCGAGGCAAGGATCCAAAAATGGTATCGGATGGCTGTCGGTCCTTCCATGATGTCTATCGCGCGATAATTCGGGGGAGGCGCGATGACTCGTGAAAGCGCCTCCCTCTTACTCGGTCTAGAATTTCTTGCGAAGTTCCACAACAAACTGCCGCCCGCGGGCGCTGTGCAGCTCACTGAAGTAACCGTAGGCTTCGTCAGCAAGCGGCGGGTCCTCGTTAAACAGGTTATTCACGCCAAATTTGAGCCGGGTCCCGTCAAGCGCCGTATCGTTGTTGATCGTATAGCTGACCGACAAGTTCATCGTGAATTGGTCGCTGACCTGATAGAAATTCGCATTCGGGTCATCGGAAATGATCAGATTGTCCCGGATGACGCTGGTGTCATATACCTTGCCGATATATTTCCCGAACAGAGTGACATCCACAGGGCCGCTGCCCCAAGCGATTGAGCCGCTCAGGCGCCATTTCGGACGTCCCTCGATTTCCAGCAGTTCGCCCAGTCCGCCGACGCCGACATCTGCCGGCAGCGTACCGGCGGCAATGGCGTCCAGCAATTCCTGGCCATCCGGCCCGGCTGACTGAATGAAGGACAGCAGTCTGGCCGCATTAAGGCGCAAGCGGATATCGCCGATACCGAAATCGGGAACATTATAGAACAGGCCAAAATCCCAGCCTTTTGATACCCGGCTGTCGAGATTGAGATAGGGATCGAGCACCTGGATGATGCTACCCGCTGGCGTGAGGCTTGTGCCCGTAAACAGCGCGATCGCATCGGCATCAGGATCATTGCGTTGGACGTTGGGATTGGTGCTGCCGTTCTGGCGACGTACCAGATCGAGTGCAATCGCATTGTCATCGCCGAAAACGCCAACGATGCCGCGCTGTTTTACCCGCCAGTAGTCGGCGGTCAGGGTCAGGCCTGGAATGAACTCCGGCTCCAGTACCACGCCAAGATTGATGCTCTCCGTCTTTTCCGGGTTGAGCGTGTTGGTACCGGTTCGCAAGCTGACCGTGCCGGTGCCGCTGCAGGCCCCGAGATTGGCGATAATTCCTTTTTCCACCTGCGCCTGACAGGTCACGAAATCGTCGCGGGTGTTGGAACGGGTGGTGCCCGCATCGTTGACCTGCACCAGGTTGGGCGCGCGAAAGCCCTTGGACCAGGCGCCGCGCAGGATGATCCCCGGCAACGGCGTCCACGAAGCTGCCGCTCGCGGAACGATCGCAGTTTCATCGATATCCTTGAAATGTTCCATACGGCCTGCGATCTGGACGTTCAGTTCGCGGATCAGCGGAATATTCATGTCTTCCGAAACTAGCGGAATGAAGGCTTCGGCGAAGGCCGAAAAGACGTCGCGACGGCCGCTGGTGTCGGGCGACGGGCTGGACCCGACAACGTCGCTGCCGTTGAAATCGCCAGTAATGCTGTCGGTGAAAGTAATCGTGCCGTCCAGTCGCGGATCGCGGTCATCCCTGAACGTTTCGCGCCGGAACTCGACTCCGGCTGCAATGCCGACATCGCCCCCGGGCAGTGCGAACAGATTGTCACGCGAGACCTTGAAATCCGCCAGGGCCAGAGTTGTTTCACCCTTGCGGAACACATCAATGGTGATGTCGTCAATGACCGATTGCGGGTTCGGGGTGCAATCGCCATTGTTCGGTCCTGTGCCCTGATTTTCCAGGCAACCACCGTTGAACGGATTATAGGCATCCGGGGTGGTTCGGTTGATGGCATCCTGCAGTTTGGTGAGCGAAATCCGGCCGCGGGTGAGGTCGATGCTGTTGGCTTGCGAATAGACAAGGCCGGTATCGAAATCCCATTCGCCGAAATTGCCCTTCAGACCAGCGACAATCCGGTAGCTGTCCTTGTTTACGGAAACGTCGCGGGTCCCGACATCGACAAAGCGCATGCGTTCCATGATGACATCCGCGCCACCGGCGGCAATTGTGGTGCCGGGCAGGCGGTTGGGGCTGCCAACCGGACCGAACGGATTGTAATAGGCGTTTCGGGAAATACCCACCGGTACCGCCGACAACAGGGCGGTTGCTTCATTCGCACGACGGCTTTCCGAGCGGTAATAGCTGCTCTCGACATAGAATTCGACCGAGTCGCTCAGCTCGTAATTGAAAAGCAGCGCGGCGTTGTAGCGATCTTTCTGCGAGAACAGATCGACCCCGAAATTCGTATTGTAGCGAATATCGGTTGTCGGCGTTGTGCCGTTGCGGGCGCAAATGCCGTTGCCGAAATCCAGTCGACAACCAGGAAAAGTCGACGGTTGCAAATAAAAATCATCGTCGGCAATTGGGGTTCGCGAGGACGGGGCCTGGATATCGAACTGGCCGAACGGCGAACTGGTCGAACGGTTGTTGAACGAGGCATCATCAGCGAACGGGGTGCCGGCCACCAGCGGTCTGCGATCATCAAAAGCCGCATAATCGCGGATGGTTACCGGTGCGCCATTTTCATAAAAATAGCTGCCATATACGGTTACGTTGCCCCGTCCTTCGGCAAAGTCAAATCCGTAGCCACCGGAGATGCTGGTGCTGTAGAGACTGGTTCCATCCGAAGCGCGCCAGTCGGCTTCCAGGAAGCCGCCGGTCATGTTACCTTTCAATATCGTGTTAACGACGCCGGCAACCGCATCTGCGCCGTAGACAGCTGAAGCGCCATCACGCAAAATCTCGAGCCGCCGCACGCTGCCGGGCGGAATTTCGTTCGTGTCCGGGGAAACCACGGGAACCAGCAATTCGGTCTGGAAACCGGGGTGGAGGTTCATCCTGCGGCCGTTGATCAGCAGCAGCGTATTGCCCGTGCCGAGGTCGCGCAGGTTAATCGAGGCAATGTCGCCGCGGGCACCATTCACACCGCCGGTCGTGTTCTGTTCGTTGAAAGCGGTTGTCCCGACTTGTGGAATGGCCGCGAAAAGTTCCTCGCCAGAGGCGGCCCCGGTTGCTTCGATGGCCGTTTCGTCGAGCACGGTTACCGGAAGCACATCATTGATCTTTGCACCCTGAATCTGGCTGCCGGTAACAACGATGATATTCTCATCGTCGGTAGCGGCATCATTGGTTTGTGCAAAGGCGCAATTGGTGCTGATCAGCGCTGTTGTTCCAAGCAAAAGCGTGCAAATATTGCGGATTCGTGTCATAGCTTAACCCCCCCGAGTAAAAAACTGAAAAACAAGAACAAGATAGAATATATGTTTAGAAATAGGGCCTGTGTCCCGGGCCAAAATGGTCCAAGCAAACAACAGTCCTGCGACAGCCAAGATAGCAATATTGGGTAACGGTCAAGCGGGCTTGATAATGGCGGTACGTTTTTGCTCCGTTAGTGATTTTTTTATCACGCCAATTGAAACCAGATTGCGAAATTTCCCGGAAGTCCGAGGGTAACAGCCTTCAATCCTCGATTTTTTGGCACTCATATACCAGGCTTTCGTTCGCCTGGCCGGGCAGCTCTGCCCGGATCGCCTTGACCATATCCTCGATATCGGCCAGCGCCTTGACATCGGTCGTGCAGGCCTTGTTGCCATATTGGCTCCGGATTGCCCGCGCCTTGGTCATCGCGTCCAGCCCCATCAGATAGCGCTCCTCGGTAAACTCGCCCCGGTCCGGTTCAAAGCTGCTGACGGTGACCGTCTGTTCCTGATTGGGGACAAATATCCGTGACCATTTCGCCCCGTCGCGGCCATATTGGGTGCGTCCGTTGACGCAGCCGCCGTCGGCCCATTCGAGTTCCAGTTCATCCTGCTGGGATACCGTTATCCGGCTGCGCTGCGGGTTGATCGTGCACTGATATTTCCCTGACGTTGCCAGGTTTTTCTGCGGGGAGCCGCTTTTGTCGGCCTTGTCGCTCATCGCCGCCGCGACCCGGTCATCGATCTCGCTGAAATCCGGTCGGGCCAGAAAGACAATGACTGCGCCGAGCAACAGCACCGCCGCGCCGCCCGCGGCGCCGATACCGGCATTTCGCT
>CAWUKF010000138.1:0-6924 GCA_963922745.1 uncultured Sphingomonadales bacterium | reverse complement strand
GCAATGTCGTCTCGATCCTCACCACCTGGGTCTGGAACGGCAGCGCCTTCACTGTGCCGAGTGCGATGTCGAAGGCCGGGATCAATGTGATGACCCAGAGCCTCGCCGTCGAATGGGCGCGCTACAATATCCGCCTCAACGCGATCGCCCCCGGCCTGTTTCCGACCGAAGGCATGTCCAGCCGGCTCAATCCCACCGGCAGCGACGAGGACCGCAAGCGCAGCGGCGCGCCGATCAATCGGCCCGGCGAGATGCACGAGCTCGCCAATCTCGCGACCTTCCTGCTTGGCCCCGGTGCCGAATATCTGACCGGCCAGACCATCGCCATCGACGGCGGCGGCTATCTCGCCGGCGGCGGTAATTTCTCGCAGCTGCTCGCCTGGGGCGATGACGAATGGAACGCCGCGAAGGACGCGATCCAGGGTCAGAACCAGAAGGACCGGGCAAAGCGCACCGTCTGAGTCGGCCACCGCGTTTTCTTTTGCGAGGCGTGACAAATATCACAGGCCCGGCGAATCAACTGGGTTAACAAATCCCTGCGGCACCAGTCAGATCAAGCATTTCACTCGATACAGATGCGGTGTCGCACCAACCCTTTCAGGGTATCCGGGAGAAGTCCGCCGGCTTATGCGACCCGGCCGTCGGGCTTCTCTTGGTGTTTTGCAGGCACCCCGATTCAAAAATCGGTTCCTGCTGACCGCGGAGACGGTCGCTGGACCAGCGCCAGAATTCAATCGATAACCAGCCGGAGCTCAGTTTCCGGTCGCCAAAGCCTGCCCGTGGGCCTTCGCTCGCCGCAATCTGATCCAGCCGATATAAACTGCCGTGATCGAGCTGATCAGCCCGGCGATAGACATTAGCCAGATGAGCAGGTCGCGCGCGGGTGCGGCATTGAGAAGCAGGTTCAAATCCCAGCGGTGGAACAGGTCGAACAGCCAGCGATAGGTCCGCCGTCGCGAGTCGGCTTGCCCGAGTAGTTCGCCGGTGACCGGATCAATATGCACCCATGTCTCTGATGCGTCATCGAAACGCAGGCGCAGGGCCGGCAGGGACAACTTGCCTCGAACCGTGTACCAATAGGCGTCCGGCTTCGTCAGCATTTCTGCGCCGACAATATTCGCATCCGGAACCAGCCGCCTTGCCGCCGTCACTATCCGTGCCTTGTCGGCAGTCAGCGGCTCCAGCGATACCGCATCGACGACGCGATCTTCCCTGTCTGCCTGCTGGATGCGGATCAGGGGTTGCCGGGCGGCTGCACTCAGGACGATTCTGCGTGCATTTGGCGCGACCTGTGCCAATCTGGCCTGGTTGGGTTCGGGCAAGCGCTGCTCTCCTGCATAGTCGTGAATGGCCCGCGTCGTAATGCCCTCGCTGGCGAACAGGCGCCAGGGATCGACCGAAAGCCAGCCCGAAAATATCCATAGGATCAGGAAGATACTTCCGACCAAGCCCGACACATGGTGCCATTTCGTCCAACCGCGATAGGGGGTCATGCGATCGCCCTTGAAACGCCTCTTGCCCACTTTCAGGCGCATGATGCCGATCCACATCCCGGTCAGCGCCACAAGGATGCAGGGCCCGGACACCCACAAAACCACTTGCCGCCAGAGCGGCTGGTGTTCGCGCAAAGCGCGCGGATAGAGCCAATGGGGAATCGAGCCGAGCCAGTTCCAGAAGCGTTCCCGCCTGTCGGTGTCGAGCACAACCTCGCCTGATGTGGAGGAAACATAGAGAATTTTGCCCTCGTCACCGGTCACCTCCGCCTTCCAGAGCGGACGGTGCACATTAAGGCCGCCGGGGACGCTCCACTGGTCGTTATGGATCGCGCGCATGGCCATGACCGGGGCCTTGGCGAATGCCTCGGCGATGCGCCCGGCCTCCGCCCTGCCGACCTGTTCGGCCTTCTGCCCGTTGTCGGCCCAGACCGCATAGGGCTCGGCCTCCCAGGGGGTGATATGCCAGACCGGCCGGTCGCCCCGCATCTCGAGGACGATTTTGCGGACATCCTGTTCAAGGCTGACCTGGCCGGTGGCTTCGAAAGGTCCCTGCTCAACCTTTTTCCATGCAATGGTCGCCAGCCCCTGTAGCCGTTCCTTGCCGTCGAGCGACGGGAACGGTACGTAGAGCATCACCAGTCCCGAGCCGAACCACAGGACGAACAGCAGGCAGGTTGCGATCCCGATCCAGCGATGGGTCAAATAGAGCCACCGTTTGAGCCTGCGCCAGATCATGGCCACGCGTCAGAAGCTCGTGCGCAAGGTCACATCCACAGAGCGCGGTCGCCCGAGAATCCACTGCTCGTTGCCATAGGTGCTATAGGCATAATCCTCGTCGAACAGGTTGTAGAGCCTGAGATCAATCGCAAAATTTTCCGTCACCGCATAGGAGGCGCCCAGATCAACCACGGTATAGGCCGGCACGCGGAAGGCATTGGCATTGTCGGTAAAACGTCGTCCGACATGGCGAAGATTGGCGCGGGTGGATAAACGCTTTCCGTCATTCCAGCGCAGTTCGAGGTTTGCGGCGACTTCGGGAACACCTGGAGGTGTGTTGTCCTGGAATCCATCGAACTGGTCGAAATTGGCATCGAGAACCGTGCCGTTGGCCGAGATACCAAAGCCTGCCGGTAATGTCAGATCGAGACTCGCTTCAATCCCCTGGGAGGAACGCTGGCCGACCTGATCGATTGCGCCGCCGGGCACAGTCTGGCTGAACAGGTTCTGCTTGACCAGGCGGTAGGCGGCGAGCGTGAAACTGCCCTTTCCATCCATGAACAGGCCCTTCACGCCCGCCTCATATTGATATCCATCAGCATAGGTTAGCTGATACTGGCTGGCAGAGCCGGAGAAGGTGGTCAGCGTGCCCAGGGGATCGACCGCCGTCGCATACTGGGCGTAGAACGAGAGATTTTTCGTTGGCTGGTACACCATACCAAGGCGCCAGGTTGTGCTGGACAATTTCTTGTAGGCGTTGGCCCCGCCGTTAAGGGCCGGTGTGTCACCCGTGATCACGCCATTGGCATGGATCCAGTTCCAGCGACCGACCTTGTTCTCCTCGTGCCGAATGCCGGCCGCCATTGACAGCTTTTCTGTGATGGCGAGGCGATCCTCGGCATAAATCGCCCATGTTCTTGTGTCGGTGTGATAGCGCGGGTCGAGGCCGACCGTATCCAGGAACAGCCCTGGATCGAAGCCGGTAATGGGCACCTCGTCTTCCTGATATTCCGACGCGAACTGGTGGGAGTAGTTCAGCTTGAAATAGTTGAAGTCGTAGCCGATCAGGAGATCATTGCTCGTCTTGCCCCCCAATTCGCTCGAGAGGGTCACATGTCCCTGGCTACCGTATTGATCAACATCGTGAATGATCCCGTAATTGTCGGCACGGTAGATATTGCCCGGCGTACCGAAGCCGACGCCGTTAGGGCAGTTGCCGTCAGCGCCGATCCAGCAATAGGTTTCCAGATTGCGCCATTTGCGGTTGCTGGTGATATAATAAGCGGTGTTCGCGATGTTGATATTGTCGTTCAATTGCCAGGCGAGTGTGAGCGCGGTCCGGTTGTCGCGATAGCGCATGGTCGCATCGCCGACATTATAGTTCTCTCTTCGGATTGAGCTATCCAGCTTGCCATCGACAAGCGGCGTACCGAAATATTTCGTGGGATTGGCATTGCCGAAGTCGTTGCGCAGGGTGAGAGAAAACTTCTCGCTTGGCGCAAATTCAAGCGCAGCCGAGACCGCCAGATTGTCGCTCTCGCCCCGGTCGACAAAACCGTCTGACTCACGGTAGCTGACGTCCGCACGGAAGGCGAACATCTCGCCGATGGGACCGCCCGCACCCGCTGCGACATGCCACGTATCCTGTGAGCCGTATCCTGCTTCCGCTTCGAATCCGAAGCGTTCGTGGTTCGGTGCCTTGGGGATGACATTGACCACGCCGCCCAGTGCTCCCTGTCCGAACAGCACCGAGGACGGACCGCTCAGGACTTCAATCCGTTCGACATTCCAGGGGTCGGACGGAAAGGAAATGGAGCCGTTATTCGGAAATAGCCGCACACCGTCAAAGAGTTGCAGTACCGAGCCCTGACCACTGAAACCGCGTACAGCGAAGGTCAGTCCTGCATTGCCTGGATTTCCGGCGTTGGTCACACCGGGAGCGCGCGATACCGCGTCGACGATCCCAACGTCGCCCCGCGCTCTCAAATCGTCACCATCGACAATATTAACGGTTGCCGGTGTCTCGAGAATGGAAAGGCCGAGCCGGCTGCCGGTTGAACTTTCCTCGGTAAGCATCTGCTCGCGCGCTCCCGTCACCACGATATGCTCTCTTGCTTCGACCATATCCTGTGCGGCGAGCGGTGTTGGCAGCAGGAGAGACAGAGAAGGGAGGGAAAGAGAGCTTAGCCGACGGGCGTTGGTGCGTATTGCGATCATTACCTTATTTCCTAACTTGATATTGATAATCAAAAAGAACAAGGTTTTGCTAAATGGGCCCGGCGGCATGCGCCATTTTGTGACGGGTTCATTACAGTTACAGGTGCGGCCTGTAACATTCCGGCCAACGACAAGAAACGCCGGAATTCCGGGGGAGGTGGGATGCCGAGTTCTGCTCTCTGCGTCAGGCGTGAGCCAGTCTCTTTGATATTCTGAATATCATCGAAACGGCGCATCGCGCCCCCGTAGAGCCCGCTCGGGCTCCTGCTAGATGGCCGCCTCGGCGGTCATAATCTCCTCGCCGTTCGGGCCAAGCACCGCGAGATAGATGTTTCGGTCCTCGCGCCGGCCGACCAGATGCAGCGAGCCATTGACAAAGGCGGGCGCCTGGCCCCGGAAGGAAAATCGGGAAAGCCGGTTGCCGCCCAGTGCGCTCGCGGCCAGGTCCAGCAACAGCGTCGCCATCAGCGGCCCGTGCACGACCAGTCCGGTATAGCCTTCCTCGTTCACCGCATAGGGCCGGTCGTAATGGATGCGGTGGCTGTTGAAGGTCAAAGCGGAATAGCGGAACAACATGGTCTCGGACGGGATGATCTGCCTTTGCCAGTCCCAGCCGCCGAGGTCGGGAAGACCGGTCTGCACCGGCGGGGTGGACGCGGCCTTTGCAGCGGGCTGCCGGTAGACGATATTCTGCCGCTCACGGATCGCCACGCGCCCCGCCACGCTGGTTTCATGGTCTACGCCGACAAACACCAGATCGCCGGACTTGCCCGACTTCTCCTCGATCGAGGCAATGGTCGAGACGCGGGTGATGGCATCGTCCATTCGCAACGGGACCTCGAAGGAGATATTGCTCGATGCCCACATCCGGCGGGGCAGGGGGATCGGCGGCAGGAAACCTCCCTTGGTGGGATGGCCATCGTCCCCCAGTTCGGCGGTCGGCGCATCGGGCAGGCCCAGGCACCAGTGCAGCCCCTGCGGAATCCCGTCGGCCATCGGCCGGTCGAGCGTGGCGCAAAAGCGCGCCACCAGCCCCGGCGTGATCACGTCACTCCGCCTTTCGCTCCTGCCGATCCAGTCCGCCCATTCGCTCATCAATAGCTCCTTGGCAGGCCCAGCACATGTTCGGCGACATAGGACAGGATCATATTGGTGCTGATCGGGGCGACCTGATAGAGCCGGGTCTCGCGGAACTTGCGCTCGACATCATATTCGGCGGCAAAGCCGAAGCCGCCATGGGTCTGGACGCAGGCCTCGCCCGCCGCCCAGCTGGCATCGGCGGCCAGCATCTTGGCCATATTGGCCTCCTCGCCGCAATTTTCGCCCGCCTCATATTTGCGCAGCCCTTCGTGGACCAGCAGCTCGGCAGCCCGCATCTGTGCATAGGCGCGGGCGATCGGGAACTGTACGCCCTGATTCTGCCCGATTGGCCGGCCGAACAGGACCCGCTCCTTGGCATAGGCCGTCGCCTTTTCGATAAACCATTTGGCATCGCCGATACATTCCGCCGCTATCAGCAGCCGCTCGGCATTCATGCCCGACAGGATATAGCGAAAGCCATTGCCTTCCTCGCCGATCAGATTGGCCGCCGGCACCCGCATATTGTCGAAGAAAAGCTCGGTCGTGCTGTGGTTCATCATCGTCTCGATCGGCCGGATCGTCAGCCCGTTGCCCAGCGCTGCGTTCATGTCGACCAGAAACACCGACAGGCCATCGGTCCGCTTCGTGACCTGGTCGCGCGGCGTCGTGCGCGCCAGCAACAGCATCAGATCGCTGTGCTCGGCGCGGCTGGTCCACAGCTTCTGGCCGTTGATGACATACTCATCGCCCTCGCGCCTGGCGACGGTCTTGAGCGCCAGCGTATCGGTGCCGCTGGTCGGTTCGGTCACGCCAAAAGCCTGCAGGCGCAATTCGCCGGTGGCGATCTTCGGCAGATACTGGCGCTTCTGCTCGTCGGACCCATGGCGCAGCATCGTGCCCATGATATACATTTGCGCGTGCACCGCGCCGCCATTGCAGCCCTGCGCCTGAATCTCCTCGAGGATCGCCGCTGCCGCCGAAATCGGCAGTCCCGCACCGCCAAATTCCTCCGGGATCAGCGCCGCAAGATAGCCAGCTTCGCCAAGAGCGGTGACAAAGTCGCTCGGATATTCTCGCGCCTTGTCACGGGCGCGCCAATATTCGCCGGGAAATTTCTGGCACAGCTTGGCCACTTCCTCGCGTATGTCGCTATAATCCCGCATGGCCTGTCGTCCCCTGAAAATTCACACGTCGCCCGCTGTCATCACCCACGCCGGCGTCCGGTGCCACCGCCATAACAGTCAGTCCTTGAAAACTATCGTCTTGTGGCCATTCAGGAAAACCCGGTCGGCCAGATGATAACGCACCGCCTGCGCCAGAACCCGGCGCTCGATGTCGCGACCCTTGCTGACCAGAGCTTCCGGCGTGTCGGCGTGGCTGATCGCTTCGACATCCTGATGGATGATTGGCCCCT
>CAWUKF010000137.1:0-6948 GCA_963922745.1 uncultured Sphingomonadales bacterium | reverse complement strand
GCAGCGACCAGCACGCATTTGATCGGTTTCTGGTCGGGGCGGCGTTCGGGCGCTTCGCTCATCATTCTTTTCCTATCACGGGGTTTGTCTGTCCATCCCAGTCGAGATGCATCTGGCGCATCGCCGCAAAGCCGTCGAGGCCTGCCTGCGGAATCTGCAGATATTCGATGATCGTACCGGGGCCGCCGCCATAATCGGCGTAAAAGGCGCCGCCGACCCCGCCCGGCAGGCTGACTTCCTGAATGACTTCACCGCCCGCCGCTTCGGTCAGCGCGCGGGCATGATCGAGATCATCGACGATCAGGCACAGATGCTGCACGCCCTGAAGCCCCTTTTCGCGCCAGTCCCTGAACATCGAGGGCGCGTCATTATTGGGCCGGATCAGCTCGACCTGAATATCGCCCCAATAGCCGATTGCCATCGAGAACTGGATGTCGGACGGTTCACCCCGATATTTGACATTTTCCACCTCGACTTTCTCGGTGTGGAAAAACGGACCGGCACCCATTTTCTGGGTCCAGTAGTCGAGCGCAGCGTCATAGTCGTCCGGCACATAGCTGATCTGCATGATCGTGCCGAGCTTGGCGAGAGAGGAGGGCTTGTCGCTCATTCTTCACCACGCCAGATTTCGGCCGAGGGCCGTTCTTCCATCATCGCTGCAAAGCGCGCGAGATTGCCGGTTCCGTCAGGCAGTGTCCATCCCACCGTGCCGCCGAACTTGATGAAGCAGAATGCCACCAGATCGGCGAGGGTGAGCCGGTCGTGACAGAAATAGTCCTTGTCGCCCAGCTGACCGTCCAGCCAGATCCAGTGCTTGTCCGACATGGCGGACAATTCCGCAGCGGCGTCGGTGCTGACTACCTCCATTCGCGGTTCGAACATCGGACGCCCGGCACCCCCGCGAAAACCCATGGTCATCGGGATGGCGATTTCGTGATCGATCCGTCGCGCCCAGCGACGCGTTTCGGCGCGCTCCAGAGGGGTGGATCCGATCAGCACCGGCTCCGGCTGGGTTTCCTCGAGATATTCGCAAATCACGGTCGATTCTGTCAGCAGGCTGCCATCGTCAAGCTCCAGCGTCGGCGTCGTCTGCATGACATTCTTTTGTGCATAGGCTTCCGACCGATTTTCACCGGCGATGATGTCGAGATGTACCCGTTCCACCTCGATGTTTTTTTCCATCAGGAACATGCGGACCAGGCGAGGGTTCGGCCCCAGGCTCGAATAGAGTTTCACGAAAATGCTCTCCTTTGCACGTGCCAGATCATGGCAGACTCCTATCTGCTTCTGCCCGAAGGATACACAGGTAAGCGCGCGGCGCTATCCTCTCAAAAACAACAGGGTCGGCTGCCAGAATCACTAGTGGCAACGATGGGCCTATCCGCTAACTTGGAGTCCAAAGAATATCTGTTTTCAGGAGAAGATAATGGTCGAGACGTTAACCGGACATAATCGGTCCAACGGCATTTCCTATACCGAACTGCTGGAAGGCGACACCGTCGCTCCGCCAGCGGTCTTTCTTGAAGAATCTCCGATGGAGCCCGGCGTGACAACCGTCGAGGTCAGCCGCTACTGGACCAAGGAAGAGCATGATCGCGAGGTCGAGCGGCTCTGGAAACGCGTCTGGCAGATGGCCTGTCACAAGGACGACATCAAGGAGGTCGGCGATACTTTTGTCTATGACATAGCCGAGCTTTCATTCCTCGTGGTGCGGGTATCGGAAGACGAGATCAAGGCGTTTCCCAACAGCTGCATGCATCGCGGCCGGGCGATCTGCGACAATCACAAGAAGGGCCAGAAGGCGCTGCGCTGCCCGTTCCACGGCTGGTCATGGCATCTGGATGGCAAGCTGAAGGAAGTGCCCTGCCAGTGGGACTTCCCATCGGTGAGCGAGGAAACCCACAGCCTCAAGGAAGTGAAAGTCGGGGAATGGGGCGGGTTCGTGTTCATCAATCCCGATCCCGACTGCGAGCCGCTGGAGGATTTTCTCGGCGATATCGACCGCCATTTCCAGATCCCCTTCGAGCGCCGGTACAAGGCGGCGCACATGATCAAGCGGCTGCCCTGCAACTGGAAAATCGCCCAGGAAGCCTTCATGGAATCCTATCATGTCGTGGGGACTCACCCGGAACTGATGCCGGCCTTCGCCGACGCCAACAGCAAATATGACGTCTGGCACAATTTCTCCCGGGCGATGTCGGCCCACGGTGCCCCGAGCCCGCACACCGATCTGGTCAATCCTGACCCGACCGCCTTTCCCGATGCGAAGGCGTTCAAGAGTTTCATTCATCCGATCAGCAAGCACAAGTTCGAGCGGCTGGAAGAAAATCGCGTCAAGGTATCTCTGCCCAATGGCAAAAGCGGCATTTTTGACATGGAAGCCAATTATATCGAGGGCGATCTGAAGTCAGCCGATCCGCACATGTGCAACTGGATCGGCGGCAAGATTGCCGAAGCGGACGAGAATATGCCGATGGTCTACACCGATGTCTCTGCGCATGCGATGCGCAACGAGGCAGCGCAGGCGCGGCGCGAGGAAATGCGCCCGGTCTGGGGTGACATGGTTGACAACATCAGCGATGCCGATCTGGTTGATGCTATCTTTTACAGCGTGTTCCCCAACATCAGCCCCTGGGCCGATTTCAATCCGATCTTCTATCGTTTCCGTCCCGATGGCGACAATCCGGAACAGTCGTTGCACGAAGTCATGTTCATGGTTGCGCTGCCCGAAGGGGCCGAGCGGCCCGAGCCGGCAAAATGCACGTTCCTGGATCTGCACGATGACTATACCCAGGCGACCGAGTTCGGCAGTTATCTGAACAAGATATTCAATCAGGACTATCTCAATCACAAGGCGATGCAGAAGGGCGTAAAAAGCCAGCCGCACGGCGTATCGCTGTTCGCCCAATATCAGGAATCGAAGCTGCGGCATTTCCATGAAACGCTCGATCTCTGGTTGAATTCGGAGGAAGCGCCAAAAAGCCCCAAGCGCAAGGTGGCTGCCTGACCTTGGGCGAAATCGCGGCGGACGATATTCCGGACGGCTTTGAGCGGGCAAAATTCTCGAGCCCGTTCCTGGATATGGCCGGTCCCTATTACGAGCGGCAGGGCGAGCGGTGCATCATCGTCGCGACCCGCATCGACAAGGGGCATATCAACCATATCAAGGTTGCGCATGGCGGTGTGCTGGGCACTCTGGCGGACGTCGCGCTCAGCTATCAGGTGCACCGCGCCGAGACACCAGCGCTGCCCGTCGCGACCATGAACCTCAACACCAACTATCTGGCCGGAGCGATGCTCGGTGACTGGGTCGAGGCCCATGCCACAATCGACCGGATCAGCAAGCGTACGGCTTACTGCAGCGGCCGGATCCTGTGCGGTGAGAAGGTGCTGATGACGATGACCGCAGTTTTCGCGATATTGCGCAAATAGCGACCGTCGCCTGACATCAGAAGGCTAGTCCGTGGCCCCCAGATATCCCAGCTGCCCGGCCTTGAATATGGTCTGGCCGCGGTTGACGCTGTTCAGCTTCTGGCCCGCGCGATTGACATGGTAGCGGATCGTCGCATGGCTGAGCGACAGGATCATGCTGATTTCCTTGTCGGTCTTGCCGATCGCGGCCCAGTGCAGGCATTCGGCCTCGCGCTTGGACAGGATGCAATTGGCCGGCATCCGGTGCTTCTCGCGCATTGCCAGGACATAGCCTGTGACGAACCGGCTGGTCACGATCCCGAAAAAGTCGGAATAGAGCCGGTAGGCCACGGTGAGATCGGTAATGCCATGTTCAAGCGTAGAGAAGCTGACGGCCGCGATCTGGCCGAATGGCAGATGGACGGGAATCAGAATGTGGGATTTCGAGGTCTGGGACTGGGCGTAAAAATCCTTGAGATCGATCTTGTCGAGATATTCGTTCGGCCAGTGGCCGTGAAAGCCTTCGGCATTGCACCAGACGGGTTCGCTTTCATAGCGGCAGGCCCGGGGCAGGGGTGAGCTGAGCGCCAGTCGGGTATCTTCCCACCAGCGTTCCCCCTCGGCGACCCAGCCGAAGATATCCTTGTTGATCAGATTGCCGTCAGCATCGACGAGATGTGCCTTTGAGGAGATGTCGGCCGATACCGCGATCCGGAATCCGTAAGACTGGGCGATTTCATTCATCGCCTCGGCCGCAGGGCGGATTTCGGCGGGATTTGTGATGGTAACGCTGTCGATATTTTCCCGAAATCGTTGCCGACCGATTTCGGGAATCTCGGCAATAAAATTCTCGGCCATTACGCTCCACTCCTTGCGACGCTGTCATTATTGTTTTTGGTCGCCGTGTGTCGCGTTGTTTGGTTTTGTAGTCAACCAAACATTCCTGTCATAAGTGATAGGACGTATCTATGTTGGTTCCTCTGGCTATTCGATCGTCCCGATCAGTTCGCCGACCGGATATTCCTCACCGTCGGCCTGGATGAGAATCTTCAGTTTGCCGCTTGCCGGAGACTCCACTTCCTGCGTCGATTTCTCGTTCTCCAGTGCGTATATTTCCTGGCCCGCGGTCACTTCGGAGCCGTCCTCGACCAGCCACTCCGCCAATATGCCGGATTCCATGCTGAAGCCCAATTTAGGTATGCGTATCTCTGTTGCCATGGTCTTTTCTTCTATCCTAGAATCTTGTGTACTTCGCGTTCGATATCATCCTGGCTGAACATCCAGGCTTTCTCGATGGCGGGTGAAAAAGGAACGGGCGCATAGCCGGAGCCGACACGTCCAACCGGTGCCCTGAGCTCGGAAAACAGCTCTTCATGGATGCGCGAGGAAATTTCGGCACCGGTGCCGAAGCTGCGCACCGCTTCGTGCACAACCACCGCTGCCTTGGTCTTGGCCACGCTCTTGAGAACGGTTTCCTCGTCAAACGGAGCGATCGTGCGCAGATCGACGATTTCACAGGAAATGCCGTCCTCGGCCAGCTTGTCGGCGGCGGCATGGCACCGGCTGATCGCGCTGCCATAGCCGATCAGGGTGATGTCGGTGCCTTCGCGCGGAATCGACGCCTTGCCCAATGGCACGGTGTGATCGGCGGCCGGTGCCGGACCCTTGACGAAATAGCCGGGCGTATTCTCGATGAAGATCACCGGATTGTCATCCATGATCGAAGAATAGAGCAGGCCATAGGCGTCCTGCGGATTGGAGGCCGCGACAACCTTCAGGCCGGGGACATGGGCCAGCCACGCCTCGAGCATGTCGCTATGCTGTCCGCCGAGGCCGGTGCCGGCACCGGTGGTCGTGCGGATGGTCAGCGGAACGCTCGTCTGCCCGCCGGACATGAACCGCAGTTTCGCTGCGTGGTTGACGATCTGGTCCATGGCAACGGTGATGAAATTCATCAGCATGATTTCGGCGACCGGCTTGTAGCCGACCAGTGCCGCGCCGACGGCGGCGCCGACAATGGCTTGTTCGGAAATCGGTGTGGAGCGAACCCGGTCGGTACCATAAGTACCGGACAGACCTGCCGTCACCTTGAATACGCCGCCGCCTTCCTTGTCGGCGATATCCTCGCCAAGCAGGATGACTTTTGGATCGTCTGCCATCGCCTTGTTCATGGCCATGTTGAGGGCCTGGGCGAACATGATGTCTTTTGGTTTTTCTGCTGTATCGCTCATGCTGCAATCTCCACGTCGAGGACATCGATGCGATATTCGTCTCCGGGCGGATAGTCGCTGTCGAGCGCAAATTTGGAAGCTTCGTCGATGATCGCGGCGTTTTTCGCTTCTATCGCGGCAATATCCGCCTCGCTGATCTGCAGGTCGAGCAATTGCTGGCGCAGGATCGGCATCGGATCGTCCTTCTTTGCCTGCTCCATTTCCTCTTTCGGAATATAATGGCTGGTGTCGCCGAGCAGATGGCCGTGGAAACGGAAGGTCATCGCCTCAATCAGCGTCGGGCCGTTGCCGGCGCGGGCATGTTCGACGGCTTCCTTGGCCGCAGCATACATGGCGCTGGCGTCGTTGCCGTTGACCTGGACCGAACGCATGCCAAGCCCTTCGCCGCGCTGCTTGATCGAGGCCGAACCGGTGGTGTCGCGCATATGGGTATGTTCGCCGTACAGGTTGTTCTGGCACAGGAAGATGACCGGCAGCTTCCAGATCTGGGCCATGTTGAGGCCCTCGTGGAAGGCGCCGATATTGGTCGCGCCGTCGCCGAAGCAGCAGACCGTGACCTTGCCGTCCTTTTCCAACTGGCTGGCCAGACCAAGGCCATTGGCGATCGGGATGCCCGAGCCGACAATACCTGTGGTGACCATGACACCGGTTTTCGGGTGGGTGATGTGCATCGGCCCGCCCTTGCCCTTGCAGGTGCCGGTCACCTTGCCGGCAAATTCCGCCCAGAGTTCTTTGGAGGGAATGCCCTTGGCCAGCTGGTCGTGCAGCCCGCGGTAGATGGTCACCAGATAGTCGTCCTGGTTGACTGCCGCCATCATCGCCGAGGAGACAACTTCCTGGCCGCGCACGGGATAATAGACAATTTGCAGCTGGCCGGCACCGATCATCTGCCGGAACTTGATATCCGACTGCATGATCAGGTCGGCGCGCGTGAAAATATCGACGAGGACATCTTTGTCCGCCATGTCTGTAGAGGCCAAGGCTTTGCTCCTTTATATCGCGGCCCTCCGGAGGGGACGCTTTTGTTGAAAACTTCATAGCGCGAGCAGCCTCACTCGCCACTATTGTTATAGGGAGTGAGCGGATGGTCTCAGGCACCCAGGTCGAGCACTTCCGCCTGCGGGACCGTCGCCCAGAATTCCGGATCATGGCCGTAGAAAATTTTTGCACCGGCACGGCGCAGTTCGGAAAGCCGCGTCAGGGACCCTCGATAATGGTCGGCATTATAGACTTGTTCCGGCATCCGCATTTCGTCGAGCGAACGACGGAAATTGCAGCAGTCGCCCGCCAGCACGGCCTCGCCCGT